>JANMZO010000371.1:0-10197 GCA_031383405.1 Acidimicrobiia bacterium
GCCCAGATTTGGGTACCGTCGAGTCTGTACGGACCGTCGGTGCGGATCGCAGGAACGGCAAATGCGCCTCGGTAAGTGTGTGGTTGCAGTCGTTGTTGTTGCGGCAACGATGGTTTCTGCGGCACCGGCGTTGGCGGGCGCTCCGGCGTTCGAGTGCCATATTGGCTCAACCCGGGTCGGGCTTGACACCCACCGGTCCGTTGCGTTGGTCCGCAAATCCTTCGGGCCGGTCGTGCGGTTCGGGTTGGGGAGCGTCGACGCGGGTGGTGCCAACCAGCGCTACCGGCTGACGAGTGGCTCGACGACCGGATTTGTCAACGTTCGCGGTGCGGGTTCGAGCGCATCCACGGACATCACTGAAGGGAATGGGTTGGGTGCGTGCGCGTTCGTGCCCGGCGACTTCGCGATTGGCCGTGTCACCGCCCCTCATGTCAACGTTCGCGTGACAGAGAGCCCGGCCGCGGAGATCGCCGTGATCTTGCGGCGTGGAAGCCTTGTCTGGCTTGATCCGGCGGAGACTACAGGGGAGGAGGGCGACGCCGACATGGTCCGGGTGCGCGTGGTGTTGCGTGTCCGCGGCGGGCGAGTCGGGGGCGGTGAGCAACAGCTCGGCATGGGCTCGGCATCGGGGCTCGACGGACGCTCAACAGTGATTGCGGCTGGGTCCGAACGCGAGGGGGTCGAATGGGCCGGGCCACCGGGGCCGTGAAACCTCGTCCGAGCTACGGTGGCTCATGACCGAAGGCGACGCAACCGACGAGGCGTTGATCGCCGCGTCGGTTCGCGGTGACACCGAAGCGTTCGGGCGCCTGGTGAGTCGCTATCAACAACCGACGCGTCGCCTTGCCATCGCACTGGTCGGTGCCACCGATGGCGACGATGTCGCCCAGGATTCCTTCGTTCGTGCGTACCGATCTCTCGGCTCGTTCCGTAATGGCGCCGCGTTCGAACCGTGGTTGCGGCGCATTGTCGTCAACCAAGCACGCAACCATCACCGCGGGTCATTTCGAAGAACACGTCGAGAACATCACGATGCGATTGCCGCCCGAACACCGGAGTCAACCGACTCCCCGCAGGTCGTACTCGCCCGACACGAGCAACGACGCGAGATCGAACGGGTCCTTGAGTCGATGTCGGAGCGCGACCGTGTCGTGATCGTGTTGCGTTTCCTTCTCGACTACTCCGAACAGGAAACGGCCGAGATGCTCGGCTGGCCGAAAGGGACCGTGAATTCACGAACGTCACGGGCCCTTGACCGTCTCCGTGCCCGGCTCGAAAGGACCGACGTCGATGAGTAAGCACGACGCCGAGTTGATCGCCTCATTGCGTGAAATCGGAACCCAAACCGACGCGTTGACCATCGAGGTCGACTCGACGTTCGTCGATGCTGTCAGTCGACGCGTCGGGTCGCTGCCGTCACCACGCGTATGGCGGCGACGCCGCGTTCTACGTCGGAGCCTTGCCGCGCTCACGGCGCTGTTCTTGGTCGTGGTGCCCGGGCCACGCCAAGCCTTCGCTCGTTGGCTCGGCATCGGGTCGGTACGGATCACCAATGGTCCGGTCCCGACCGGCCTTCCGCCCGCCATACGCGACCTCAACCTTGGAGAACCAGCCACGCCGAAGGCCGCCACTGCGATCATGAAACATCCGATCTGGAAACCCCAACGCGGCGTGCCCCTCGGGATCTGGATCGAACCGAACCGACCAATGGTGAACTCGGTCTACCGCGTCGACGGACACGATGTTCTCGTCAGCGAGCTCCCCGGCCCGGGCAACGTGTACGTCCTCAAGAAGACCGCGGCCCAAGGCAGCCCGATCGACTTCTTCCAGGTCCGCGGCGCCACGGCAGCGTGGATCTCAGGCCACCCCCACGAGATCGCCATGCTCGGACCATCGGGCCTCGAGACCGTAGCCGTGCGGCTCGCCGGCAACGTCCTCATCTGGGCCGACCAGACCCGAACGATCCGCATCGAAGGACTCGAAAACCGCGATGACGCCACAGCACTCCTCGAATCACTCGGCCCCTGAAAAGTCCTGACAGCGCCACCCAACCCGAACGCAGAGATGGGCGCACGCCCATAAGACACACGGCCTCGTGCCACAACGTCGACCCAAACCACACACTCCGCTCAGCGACGGGGTTCGCAGCTACCCGCCCTACACCCGGCGTACCGGAGCGCACCGGTGGGCCCACGGCTCGGGTTGAAGTAGTGCGGTTCACCACAGACGGATCGGACGCTGAGAACGTTCGAGGTCCGTCGGTACAACGCCGAGGCGGAGGCATCGTCATGCATCGCCCGCCGATAAGAATCGACACAGGGCGTTGAAGTGCCCTCTCCGTTCCGCCGCCGATCGTCGTGCCAAAATGCTCCAGTCATGTCGATTCCCCGGCGCCGACAACGAACCCGGGTCCGTCGCGCCCTCGCTGCCGTAGCGATCGCGCTCGTCGCCCAGTCGCCGGCCGAGGCCGACACCCAACCGGTTGTCTTCACTCCAACCTTTTCGCTCGACACGCTGGGGTTACGCGCGCCGAGGACAGGCGATGCCATGGTTCTCGCTGTCATAGGCAAACCCGGCCAGGAAGACCAATGCCATCCCCTGCTCGCCTTCTTGCAACTCAGCGACGACGGCGTGATCTGGCGCAACGTAAATGCAATCCTCATCTACCAGGCCAGGCCTTTTCGATGGTCACGCCAAGACATCTACCCGGCAGACCCGAACGCCCTTCCGCCCGTCCCGGCGATCTGTAACATCCTCGGTGGCGCTGAACTCATGGCCGTCTCGCTCCCACCCATTGACCGTGCCTACGCACGTCTCGAAATCAACCGGCAACTCGTCGATCTCCGGTTCGACCCGAACTCGTCGCCGCCGGACCTCAGCGGGGCGACTCACCGCTACACCGACGAAATTCCCCGGAATCTGCAGGGCCGAGACTGCCGTGGAGCCGTCCGTCGCATCGGACCGACAAACGCCGGCACAACGCGTCTCTGGCTCGAGCGCTGGGACGGCCGAGCGTGGATCACCAAAGAGACCGCCAACGTTTCTGCGATTCGTCGTTCGCTCACCAAGCGTTGCGGAAAGAAGTCAGAGAACGCCCTCTTTCGGATCGGCACCCCTGGCGCATGGTTCCACTTCGTAGCCCCGAAGTAGGTGGAGTGATGGTTTGATCAGGCGACGTCGAGGTAGCGGCGGAGTGCTTCGCAGATCACGTCGCTTGTGGTTGGGCTCTCGGGAGGATTGGTACAGGATTTGGCGGTAGGGGTTTGAAGTGGCTTGGCTGGCGGGGTGCCGGTCGAGTTTCTGAGTGATGAGCAGGTCGCTGCTTTCGGTCGGTTTGGTGATACGGTGCCGGTTCAGGTGCTGGAGCGGCTTGCTTGGTTCGATGATGCTGACCGGGAGCTCGTTGCTGTTCGGCGTGGTTCGCGGAACCGGCTGGGGTTCGCGGTGCAGCTCGCCACGGTACGAATGTTGGGAACGTTTCTTTCCGACCCGACGGACGTCCCGACGGGCGTCGTGGAGTTCGTTGCTGCGCAGATCGGCATCGATGCTGCGTTGTTCACCGGGTACTCGGCCAGGCCGAAAACGGCGTATGAGCATCAGTGGGAGATCGGGGCAACGTTCGGGTACCGGCCTTGGAGCGACAGTGAAGCGCACGCTGAGCTGCGAGCGTTCATCGGGAGGCGTGAGAAAACGGGCCACAGAGCACGTTAAGGAATTGGGTCGGCTGGGTTGCCCTGCAGACGGGTTCGGCCCAGTGCCGGACACCTCACCGTCATTTGGCGCCCCAGAAACGGCACTTCGGGCTCAGGGGCAATCCGCTGCACTTCGATTGTGAGCGGGCGTGAGCCGCATGTAGAGCTCGAAATCTCTTCTACCCGACGAGCGAGCAGTGCAGAGTTCGTGGCAACACGCCCAACTTCGCCCCCTTCGGTGTAACGACTCTGATGACACCAGGACGAGTAGAAGTCTGAAGGGGTCTCCACCGTCCATTGGCATGAACCTCCGCGCGACCGAGTCGTTTTAATTCGGCGATCCACAGTCTACGGCTAACGCCAGGAGCTGGAAGCTGAGTGCTGTAAGGAGCCGACAAGAGCGCTGACTCAGTAGTGAATTCGAGAACTCCACATTCTGATACTCGATAGGTGAAACTCCGGCCAAGTTCCGGAATCCAAACACCCATCGCCACAGCGGTGCGCGGTCTTTGTGGCGAGGGACCTCGCGGAGCAATCGTCGCGGCTGGACCGATTGCATCCTGTGGCTCGGCCGCCTGGAGCCCCGTGAGTGACAGGACACCCCATGGCTCGAAATCCTTTGTCCCAGCGGTCGCTCTCTCGACTGCGAGGGCGTTCGGAAGCGACCATGTCGCCGACTCTCCCCAGATCATGATGACTGCGAACCCGCCACCGATCGGCACGGGGCCTAGCGCAGCACCTATTGGTCCAGGAATCTCCGTTGCTCGCGCTGTTGTCGCTACGGCAACAACCGTGAATAGTGTTGCAGCAATGATCCTGCGCATGGGTTTTAGCCAAACGACCAGCCGTAGCTGGTTCCGCTTAGGTTCACTGTTGTTGTGTCCACGGGAGCGATGTGCAGCCCTAGTACGAGCCGCGGTCGAATAGAGAAGGCGGCTGCGCCGGTGGTGGTTAGCCGCCATTGGAGTTCTTGCGAATTTGGGAATGCTCCTGGCCCACCCGGGCATCCTGCTTGATCAACGGCAGTGCCACTAATGCGAGCACAAATTCCCCAGTGCTCGATTGCATAGTAGTCGTCTCCTACCGGATTGCCGCCGTCCCAGATGACTAGGTTGACCGGAATCAGGCGCCAGTCCTGCGGGCAGTATGCTTTGCTCCGCCAGGCGATCCTTGATCGTGGCTAGCTCATCGTCTCGCCCGACAACCTGGTCCGCTTCGAGTGCGCCACCGTAGTTGATCCGCAACCGCTCATGGATGAGCATGAGCATGAGCTTACGTCGAACGTCCCGCGAAGGGCAGCGAAGTGGTTCGTCGAGTGAGGGCTTGGCGGACGCCACGGGAGGCGTGCGAGGGCACCAGGGATGTAAGCCCTTTGGCGAATCATCGGGGAGTCAGTCGTGTGCCTCCTGGGCGGGCGAGCGGCCTGGCGCGACACCAAAGTGCCTTCGCCGTTCGGCGTCGCCATTAGGAAGTTCCGGGACACTGGAACTCGGCTTCATGTATCGCTATCCGCGGATTTGTCATCACTTGCCCGCGAACGCGGCGGTACTAGTGGTTATCAGACGTCAGAATGTAAGTGCACGTACTGGCGAATATCGCGCCTGACCAGCACGTACGCGTCGTCCACGGCACAACGAAAATACGTCTCCCCGAGGTTTGGTCCCCGCGACACGTATCTCCCCTGGTCAGATTTCGATGACCCCTGGCGGGCTCTCGCGTGGGCGATGAAAATGGTGGTGTTGCCGTTGAACACCGCTTGCTCTTGGTGCTGTGAGTTCGAAGGTCAGATTGGTGTCGGGGGTCTGTTGGGCACGCTGGAGTGTTGCCGTAGAGCACGTGTCTCAGAGTCTTATGTTGCCTTGACCCCCACGGCAGCACTTATCCATGGCGGAGAGCGTTCAACCGTGAGCGAGGTGCGAGGTTCGCGACCGGTCGGGACTCCAATCAGGACTTTGCCGACGATCGCGGGCCGTTGGGCTTTCGTCGCGACGGGCGTCGGGACTGCTCGTATGGGCCGGAGTGCAGCGGACGCTCAACTGTCCCGACCCCACTCCGCTGCAGGGTGATATCGAGTGCCCCCGAACGGCACTTCGGTGACGCTTATCGACAGATCGAGCAGGAGTTTGGTGACCCTGGCAACTTGGATTCCCGTGAACGCAGCCAGGATCGGACCATCGGGACGCCGTCGCCGTCGAGATGATCGACGTTGGTCCTCAGACGTCTGAACCCTTGCCGGTTTACCGCCGGTAGTCGGTACCGGCCCAACGGGCGGTGGGACGGTCGTCGCTGGTGAAGGACCGACCGACGCGTCTGAATTGGACACTACCACTGGCTGAAAAATAATCGGACGGTGGTTTGTTTCGAGCTCGAGCCGGGTACGGTCGAAAGGGTATGGACACCGGTTTTGCCGACATCAACGGCCTTCACCTCTACTACGAAATTCATGGCGACGGCGGGACACCGCTGGTGCTGCTACACGGCGGCGTCATGACCATCGATCTGACGTACGCCACCCTGCTGCCAACCCTGGCTCAGCACCACCGGGTGATCGCCGTCGACTTCCAAGCCCATGGCCGTACGGCCGACATCGATCGCGACCTCACGTACGCCAACTTGGCGAGCGACGTCGTCGGTCTGCTCGACCACCTCGGCATCGAACGGGCGCACGTGATCGGTCACAGCATGGGCGGCGGCACAGCGTTGGAACTCGCCGTGAATCATCCGGACCGGCTGTTGTCGGTGGTTCCGATCTCTGCCAGCGTTCGCCCTGATGGCGCGCACCCGGATCTCGCCGATCCGAGCAACTACGCGACGTCGACCCGGATGCCGACCGAGCAGGACTTCGCCGACATGGCTGCGGCCTACAAGAAGGTTGCCCCACATCCGGAGCGCTTCGATGACCTGCCCGCCCGATCGATGACCTCCGTGAGCGGGTGGAGCGGCTGGACTGACGAGCAACTCGCCGGCATTCGGGCGCCGATGCTGATCGTGGTCGGTGACCACGATTTCACCACGGCCGCTCATGCCGCAGTGATGCAAGAACTGATCCCCGGCTCCCAACTCGCGATCCTTCCGGGCACAACCCACATGCGCGCAACGCGCCGAGCCGACCTGCTTCTCCCTATTCTCGCGGCATTCCTCGACTGAGCCGACATCCGCCGGAACTACCACGGGTTCGGTCCCCGGGCCCTTCGCATCCTCAACGAAGCACGCGGTCAATCGATGCGTCCTGAACGCCGGCTGAGCAACTCGTCGCTACGCGTGGGTTCGCAACCGATCTATCACGAATGTAGGTCCGGCTGTTCGGTGGCGCGCAGGGGCCGCACGGTGAGTTGGACGGTTGCAAGCCAGTCGGTCACGAGGGCGGCGAGCGGTCCAGGTCGTTCGTGGGGCAACGCGTGTCCGGTGTCAGCGAGGACGACGAAGCTCGCGCGTGGGTAGAGATCGATGAGGGCGATCGGTCCGCGGTATCCGGTGAACGAGTCGTTGCGTCCGGTCACGATCAGCGTCGGGTTGTCGAACGGCGTGTGGTCGGGATCGGGTTCGACGGGCCAAGCCTCCATCACGCGTCCGACCGCTTCGGCGTCGAAGCGTCCGGTTGACGGGGCGACCGCAGCGTTGAAACGTTCGGCGCTTTCTGGCGTGTGCACGACGAAGTAGGCGACGTAGTCCTGACGAAGGGACGGGTCAACGAGGGCGATCGCATCTGCCTCGGCTCGAACCACGACGTGAGGCTCGGGATGCATGGCGGTGGGCATCATCGGACAGATCGGCGCCATGCCCGCCACCTGTCGCGGTCGGCGGGCCGCGATCGCCCGGGCGATATGGCATCCGTACGAATGACCAACGAGGAGCAGGGGAGCACCGCCCACGACCTCCTCGACGAGGTGTTCGACGAGGTCGACGAGGTCATTGGTGGTCTGGATCGACTCATGGATCGGCGAGTCGCCCATCCCCGTCAGGTCCGGGTACAGCAGCCGAAACGCGTCGCGTTGGGAGAGGATCGGATCGATCGCAGCGGCGATCTCGTGATGGGTCGAGTAGGCGCCGTGGAGCACCGCTACGAACCTGCCCTCGTCGCGGTCGTCATAGTGCAACGCGGCCCCGACGTCGTTGGTCAGCGTCCGCATCATCCCGCAAGTCTTGCGGAAAACCGAACGGTGCTCCGGTCGGCTGCAGTTCCATGCCCGATGAACCGATCGACGACAGTACGGGACGCTCGAGTCCAGTTCGGGGTGTGAGCTCGCCCATTTCGGGGTATCAACAAGTTGTGAATCAGACTCCACATGTCCTGGCCATCAACGCGGTGTTGCGAACGACGGGTGCACGCGTTTACTACGAAGTGCGTGGCGAGGGCCCCGGGGTACTGCTGGTCGGCTGCCCGATGGACGCCACCGCGTTCGCGCCGCTTGCAGATCTCCTCGCCGTGGATCACACGGTGATCACGACCGACCCTCGGGGCATCAACCGCAGCTCGGTCGACGACCTCGATCAGGATGTCACGCCGGAAATGCTCGCCGATGACCTGTCGCAGTTGTTGGACCATCTGAGCCTCGGTCCGGTCGCGGTGTTCGGGTCGAGCGGTGGTGCGGCCAGCGCGTTGGCGCTCGTTCAAGCCCACCCCGACCAGGTCCACACGGTGGTGGCCCACGAACCCCCGCTGGAAGAACTGCTCGACGATCGCGCCGAGCTGAGAGCTGGCACCGAGGACATCGTGGCGACCTATCTTTCTGGTGATGTCGGGGGGGCCTGGGCCAAGTTCCTGACGTCAGCAAACATCACGCTCAACGACGAAGACATGGCGCAATGGGCCAGCGAACCGACCCCGCAAGCGGCCGCCGACGAGCTGTTCTTCTTCGCCCACACTCTGCGGCCATCCACCTACTGGCTACCCGACCTCCCCAAGCTCCGTGGCGGCGGCACACGGGTCATCGTCGGAATCGGCGAGGCGTCAGCAGGGCAAACGTGTGAACGCACGTCGAACACGCTCGCCGCCTCGCTCGGCACCATCCCGATGTCGTTTCCCGGTGACCATGTCGGCTTTACCGTGCACCCCGACCTGTTCGCCGACCGCCTCACCCCTGTTCTCTCCAACAGCACCTCGCAACCAACCTCGGGAACTCCGGGCGCCGAACACCGACCGGAAAGTGACCGCCAATGACCGCAGCGAAAGAGCCTGTGCTCATCGACGAAACGTTCACCGCCTCGATCACGACTGAGGCGAACAGCGGCTGGACATGTGTTGCCATGCCTGACTCCGGCGACATCTTCGCCACCCGCAAAGCCGTCAAGGTCGCTGGCACGATCGACGGCACGCCCTTCCAAGCAACACTGCTCCCGATGGGCGACGGAACCCATATGGTCCCGATCAAAGCAGCGCTCCGTAAAATCCTTGGCAAGGGAATCGGCGACAGCGTGGCTGTGCACCTTCAACAGCGTCTCAGCTGAGCGGCTCGAGTTGGCTCCGAGTGCTCGGTGGCACGTGGTTCCTGGTCGTCGACAGGGAGGTTCCCGTACCATCCACCCCGGGACCGGCGACGTTCAGGTCGGCGGTTCGAACGGGGTGTGGACAACGACGACGTACCCGTCGGGATCGATGAGCGTCGCTTCGTGGTGATGGGCGAGAGGGTTCCAGTCGGGTTCGGCAGCGATCGTCGCTCCGGCGGGGCGAGCACGGTCGATCAGCGAGTCGAACGCGTCGCGGTCTGCGGTCTCGAACCACAGCGACACGCCAGCACCCCGGGGTGCACCGGGCTCGGGTTGGAGGATGCCGTGTTCGTGCGCGTCGAGCCGATGAAGTTGAAGGACGAAGTCCTCCCCGTCGAAGAGCATCTCGAACTCGTCGCCACCGTGACCAGAGCGGAGTCCGAGCGCCGCCTGGTACCAGCTGCTTGACGTCGCGACGTTGGCGACCTGGATCATCGGCCGGAGCTTCACCGAAGCGAGCCTACCGGCAAGCGAGGACCGACCCGGAGCGACGAGGCCGTTACTCGAAACTCCCTTTGAGCCGACGAGACCATGATGCGCGAGTCCGCCGAGAGAACGATCGACCTTGCCTGTGGGTTGCAACCGCCGACCGGCCGTGATTGGGTACCCCCAACTGGGCCGTGGCGGAGAGCATGTGCGTCGATCACGGGGCCGGCCGAGCCTCCGAGAGCAAGGCCTCGACGTCATCGAGGACTAGCGATGTGGGCGAGAGACGATCAGCGTCATCGAGCCGAGTTGCTCCCGCCGTCCGGCGCTTGAGCCTCCGATCGGCCAAGAAGCCAAGGCGGACGTTCGGAATTGTCACAGCCTGAGGAACCTCAGCCACGACTCGCCTGCTGCCACTGCCACTGCAGCGGCCCGCCCCAGAACGCCGGATCGGGGGCGCACACTTCGCTCAGCGAGGATTCTCCGGCAAGCCGCACATGTAAATCTTTTGATTTTACGCATGTTCTGTAGTTCAGAATGACGAGAGCCTCATTCTCATGAAACGTCGCTATTAGGAACGGAAAATAAGTGT
>JANMZO010000391.1:0-30013 GCA_031383405.1 Acidimicrobiia bacterium
AGCCCAAACCGGCGAGGGCGACGCGTCATGAGCCTGCTCGAAATCAGCGAAATGTCAACCGGATACAACGGTGTGTCGGTGGTGCGTGACTTCAGCATGCATGTCGACGAAGGGGAAGTGGTCGCGCTTCTCGGTCCCAACGGTGCCGGAAAGACCACGACGCTGCTAACGACGTCTGCGATGAATCCGATCCTCAAAGGCGACATCAAAGTATTGGGTCAGTCGATCAAAGGGCGCCGACCGCACCATGTCGCTCGTGGCGGGCTGGCGCACGTCCCGGAGGACCGAAGTCTGTTCTTCCAACTGACCGTCCGGGAGAACCTTCGGTTGAGAACGAAGCGGGGATCAACCGAACTGAACGAGGCGCTCGAGTATTTTCCCGCGCTCGACGGGTTGATGGATCGCCGCGCCGGTCTGCTTTCGGGTGGCGAGCAGCAGATGCTCGCAATGGCCCGCGCCCTGACCGTGAGACCCAAATTGCTGATGGTCGATGAGATGAGCCTGGGCCTCGCACCGATCATCGTCGAGCGGCTGCTGCCGATCCTCCGCTCCATCGCCACCAAGAGTGGAACAGGGATATTGCTCGTTGAACAACACGTGCATCTCGCACTTGAGGTCGCGGACCGGGCCTACGTGCTGAGTCACGGAAATCTCGTTCTGGAAGGGACCGCTGCCCACCTTCGCGAGAACAGCCACCTTCTGGAGAGCAGCTATCTCGGTGACGACGGGCATCTCGGCACCGGGTAGCTGGTGAATCGTTTCAATCGCTACCTGTCGTGAACTGATCGGCTCCACCACGACACCGTTCCCGGAGGGATGCAACATGGCAGGTCCATTGCAGGGCATCAAGGTGCTTGATCTTTCCGCCGTCATCTCGGGGCCGTTCTGCTGCCAGATCCTGGCCGACCAGGGCGCCGAGGTCATCAAGGTCGAACCGCATGGGATCGGTGACCTGACGCGCGTCGGTGCGTACCGGGTCGGCACCATCTCGGCGATGTTCTCTACGTCGAACCGCGGCAAGAAGTCGGTGGCGCTGGACCTGGGCCATCCCGATGGTGTGGCGGCCCTGAAGCGCATGGCCGCCGATGCCGACGTGTTGGTCCAGAACTTCCGGCCCGGCGCCGTGGAGCGGATGGGGATCGGGGCCGTCGACATGCACGCGGTGAACCCGCGCCTCATCTACGTGTCCATCAGCGGTTTCGGCCCTGACGGCCCGTACAGCAACTGGCGGGTCTACGACCCCATTATCCAGTGCGTGACGGGTGTGGTGTCCACCCAGGTGTCACAGGAGTTCCCGGTGCCGGATCTGGTCCGTACGCTCATCTGCGACAAGGCGACCGCGACCACGGCCGCTCAGGCCGTTACCGCTGCGTTGTTCGCGCGCGAACGGGGTCAGGCCTCGGGCCAGCACCTGATCATCCCAATGCTGGACTCCGCGCTCTACTGGCTGTGGCCCGACACGTTCAACGGGCACACGGTCATGGGTGACGACGCCATTCCCGGACCGATGCTGTACCAGGTGTACCGCATACAGCCCACGGCCGACGGCAGCCTGGTGTACTTCTCGGCGTCGGACTCGGAATTCGGTGGTCTGTGCCGCGCGTTGAGCCATCCGGAGTGGCTCGACGATCCGCGTTTCAACTCACCGCAGAACCGTCAGACCGGCGGTAACTTCGAGGCCCTGGGCGAGCTGCTCGACAACGCGTTCCGGTCCATGACGACCGGGGAGCTGATGATCCGTCTGCGCGCTGAGCAAGTTCCGTCGGCTCAGGTCGGCGACCTCGACTCGGTGTTCTTCGACCCCCAGGTGGTGCACAACGAGGTGGTGCACTCGTGGGAGCATCCGACCGTCGGGCCCATGCGCCACGCCAAGCCACCGGTCCGGTTCAGCCACACGTCACACGAGACCGTCTGGTCGGTCGACGAACTGGGCCAGTCCACGGAGTCGGTGCTGCGCCGGCACGGCTTCGATGATGAGGCGCTTACTGCGTTGAGGGCAGTTGGCGTCATCCGCTGAAGAAGGGTTCGGCCGATTCCGCCGTCCGATTCCGACGGCCGGTGCCGGAGGGTCGTTACGGGTGATCCTGGCTGCGGTCGAACGTGCGAAACCCGGCCGAACGGTCCTGCCGCTGACCCGACGTCCGAGGCGGCGATCACGGTCACTCGGAGGAATCTCCAGGTGCGACCCGGTCCTCGTTGATGAAGCGGTCCATCGGGCTGCCTCCTTGGATGCAGTGGTCCATGGTGCGGTGGTATGCCGCGATTTTTACTTCGCCGCGCCCGAAGCGGTTGCGCTGGAAGGCCATCGAATGGCGGGTCGCGGAGAGCTCGTTGAACACGAACACATCTTCGGACACCACCTTCTTCAGCTCGTCCCATCGACGCAGGGTCCCGGTTCGGTAGGCCTCGTAGACCGCAGGGTCTTCGTCGGTCTGTGGGCCGTAGATGAGCTCCCACGTGATGAAGCGGGTGCGCTCGGGGCCGAGAGGGATCGACTGGAACAGCTGTATCTGATCCGGGTTGTTGTTGAATACCGACGTCGGGAAGATCACGTAGTGACAGATGGTGTTGCGATGGTGGTCGCCCGTGGCTGCGAGTTGGTCGGGCCGGGGCACGAACATCATGGCGTTCGGCCCGCTCAGGTGAAAGGCCGTGTCGCGTGCCGAACGGGCGAAGGCCGGGCCGGAGTGGTGCAGTTCGGTCGCGTGGTATACCTCGTTGAAGCCATCGACCACCGTCTTGTAGTTGACGTCGAGGTCCACGACGAGCTTCTCATGCAACACCATGTCCTCCATGGCGAAGCGGCCGAGGTCGACAATGATTTCGCTGCCGATCCAGTCCGCCAAGGGGGGTGCGGCACCGGGTCCGGCCAGGTTGATCCACACCCATCCACCCCATTCTTCTGCCGCCACCTTGGGCGAGCGCAGGCCCTCGAGGCTGGCCGGGTCGAAGTCCTGCCGTTCGGGTACGCCCACCAGATCTCCGGTCTGGTCGTACACCCACCCGTGCCACGGGCAGGTGAACCGACGATCGCAGCCCGATGTCATACCCCGCGTGAGTCGGGCGCCGCGGTGCTGGCATACGTTGTGGAACGCGGCCACGCCTCCGCCGGGAAGCCGGTTGACGATGACGGTGTCACCGTGGCCCTCGTAGGTGATCCAGTCGCCGTCGTTGGCCATCTCCGACGATCGGCCGGCAATCAGCCACGATGCCCGCAGGACGCGCTCCACCTCCAACTCGTAGCGCATTGGATCGCGGTACACGTCGGCGCTGATCGATTGGGTGACCGGTGGATGCTGCGGCGTGACGCCGGGGCCGATGCGGGCGGGGGCATCACCACGGGAGGGTCGAAACACCATACGGTCACACTAATTGATCGGTTGGTGACTGCCACGTTCGACGAGCGCGCCAGCCATGTCGGGCGACGAGTGCGGGTACTGTCGCGGGCGGATCGTTTCGACGGGTTACATCGAAACCGGTTGGTCGAAGCGGGCTTGGTCGAATCGTACGACGTTCACGGGGATGGCACTCGACACGACCATGCCGGTCACGGGATCAAAGCCGCCGTCGGTCGACACGAGACGGCTGGTTGGTGTGCCGATGTCGCGTACCTTTTCGTCGGTCGTGGATGTTCCTCCCCATGAGTGGGCCATGGAAATCACGCCTCGGCGGACATCGGGAGATGCCGCCACGACTCCGACGACAGATCCGGCCGGGGATGTGATCTGGATCAGATCGTCGTCGACGATCGCCAGATCATGCATGTCGTCGGGGTTCATGTGGGCGTGGTTCGTCGTTCCCTCCTTCTTCCTAAGCGCACTTAGTTCGGTGCCGAGAGAGTTGAGGACGGCCTTGAGTCGCCGGCTGACCAGTCGGAACGGATACTGCGCCGGTGTGGCCGCGCCGAACACTTCGGCACCACTCGTCTCCAGGTGAACTCCTTTCAACTCGTCCATCAGGTCTTCGGGAGCGGTCGTGAACTTTGCGGTCGCGTCTGGATCGGCTGCCGTAACGACCATTGCCAGGTGTTCGTGGACGACACCGAGGTTGGCGCGAACCTCGTCGAGCGACATGCGGGAGTTCGCATAGGCGAGATCGATGACCTCGTCATCGGTCGGTTTGTGGTCCATGGGAATGTCGCCGCCGGGGAGTGGGATGTTGGTGCCCATGCGACGGGCCAGCTCCCAGAATACCTCCCATTCGTTGTGAACGTCCTGCCCCGGGTTGACCGACGGATCCAACACGGCCGGGCTGTAGTTGGTGTATGGGGCCCGGAACCAGCGGTCCATGAGGTGGGGCACGTCGGCCCGTTCCAGTGAAAGCTTCGGAGCGATGATGTAGTGGGCGAGCTCGGCACTGGCGGTCATCCGATGGTCGATGACGACGAGCAGCTCGAGGTCCCTCAGGGCCTGAAGCGTGAGCTCCTGGTCGGGGAAGGCCACCGCCGGGTTTCCGCCGTTGACGATAAGCGCGCGTATCTGTCCTTCTCCGGGTGTCAGGATCTCCTCGGCGAGCGTCGCCGTGGGCATCTCTCCGCGGGTGCCACGAAGGTTTCGTATGCGCGCAGGTGGTCCCGGGGTCGGGTTCCGTGGAGCTATGACCTGGGCCCGGCGAGGTGTCTCCGGGTAGAGGAACACACCGGACTCGAGCTTGTCGCCTTCGCGGTTTACCCGCCCGCAAATGGTGTTGAGGGTCATGGACAGGTGCTCGGTCAGGCTGGAGTGCGGCGCCATGTTGGGTCCGGTTCCGGTGCCAACCGTGCCGCGGGGTCCGGCCGCGAACATGCGCACGGCCTTCTCAAAGTCGCTTGCGTCAATCCCGCAACGGGCGGCCACGTATTCGGGGGTGAACGGGGCAACGGACCGACCGAGTGCTTCGATGTCGCCGACCCAGGTTTCGCAGAACTCGTGGTCGATGAGTCCTTCGGTCAGCGCCATGTTGATCATGCCTGCCAGGAGGGTCGGGTCCTCGCCCGGACGGACCTGCAGGAAGACATCGGCGAAGGCGGCCAACTCCGTGCGGCGCGGGTCCACGACGATCAACTTCATACCCCGCTGTTTGGCGCGGCGCATCACGGTGAACGGATTCGTTCCCTGCAGGCCGCCGACGGCTCCGTAGCTCGAGACCATCGGGTTGTAGCCGATGGCCATGAGCACGTCAGCGTCGCGGAAGTTGTGGTAGCCCGCCTCCCATATTCCGATCCGGAACGGGGCCGTGCCCTTGGCCGGTTGATCGATCGTGACGGACGTATAGAAGCTGGTCGAGCCGAATCCCTGATGCCATGCTCGGGCCGCGGGGACCGCCACGCTGTTCTGGTAGCCGCCCGTTCCGGTATAGCTGGCGACGGATCGCGGTCCGTGGGTCGCAATGATCTGTGTCAGTTTGGCGGCGATCTCGTCGAACGCGGTCGCCGAAGCAATCGTTGCGAAATGGCCGTCGGGTTCACGCCGTAGTGGCTGCACCATGCGACTGGTCTGGTGCATCTGCTCGGCAAGCTGCCGGCCCTTGATGCAGGTGTAACCCTCGAAAAGCGGGTCCTCCATGACCCCCCGCACCGCAACGACCCGGCCACCCGGGAGCGACGCATCGTTCAGGTCGACATCGACGTCGATCGGGCATGCAGCGTGACAAACCCGGCAAAAGGAACGTCGTGTTTCAACGGTCATCGCGAACCCCTTTGAAGCGTCGACCCACGGTTTTGGCATCGACGTCACTAAAACTAACTCACAAGTTAGTTTTCGGCCGGATCCGGGTCCGAAACCCCTCTTCGCCCAACCGGCTGGCGGTGGTCCCCAACCGGCTGGCGGTGGTCCCCAACTGGCCACTTCCCGGCCGGTAGGTTCAGGTTTTGCGCAGGTTGGGTTCAGACGACGCGAAGTTGGGTTCAGAGGTTTCGGTTTCCACATAGACCCAACCGGTGAATCGTTCTTTTCCCAACCCGGAGAGTTCGGCCTCGTAAAAGCGCGAGCCGACCATGTTGGGGACCCGTCCGTGGGGAGTTGAGTTACGCGGCTCGCTGAGTTGGGATTCGCCGCGTACGTCGACGAACCTCGGGCGCCTCCACGTTCGCTTTGATCACGTAGAGAACACGTGGCCACTGGGTCTGGATCTGGCGTGGGGTAAAACTCAGCCACCGGTAGCCAAGTTCGTCGTAGAGCAGATCGCGGGCATGGTCCTCCTCGAATCGGCCGTCGTGGAACTCTCGACTGTCGATTTCGAGGAGGAGCCCGTCTTCGGGGCGGAAGATTGTCGGTCGGCGGCGACGGTGATAGGACACCATGAAATCTGCTCGATGCCTGGTGACGCCGCCGACTATCGGTACTTGGCGCCACACGGAAATGTTGGCCGGGCGCAGACGCTGGACGAACTCGGTCTCCGCGTAGCTCCCGGTTGGCGGTTCGCCCTTGGGCCGCCTGGCGAGAACCTCGCGAAGCAGCGCGTCGCCGGGGTCAGCTCCTCCTCGCGAACCGAGAGTGCTCAGATTGACATGCCCATCTCGAAGCGCGTGTTCGAGCGCGAACTCGACGAGATCGCATCGGTCCATCCCGGTCGGTGGAACGACGCCGTCGAGGTGTCTCAGTACGAGCTCGACCGGGGCCACGGGGATGTCCTCCAGAAAGGTCGGTGTCCACCTAGCGCGTGGTCGTATGATGCCCGGTTCGTACTTGGCGGACCGGGGCGAACACCACAACGCCGGCCACGTTTGGCCGCGAAAGCCATCAAGTTTCCACAGCGCTGCCGCCGCCGGACCAGTCAGGGCCTGAATCTGGGGCATGGGGCCCTCCTCGATTGCGAACCGGTGAGCAAAGGGAGGAGGCCAGAAACCTAGCGGAACCGAAGGGACGGCGGAAGTGCTCTCGGCCACCTACCGCGCGTCTTCCTACCGCTGATGGGTTGTTGTTGCCCGACAAGGGCTTGTTAGCACCCAACAAGGATTTGTTGGTACCCAACAACGGACCGGCCGACGGGTCGACCGCTCGCTTTCGGACGGATGGGTACCAGAGCAGGTCGGTTGGGGTGTTTCCGTCGTCGGTTGGGTGAATGGCTTGGTTTTCCGACGCAGAAGTCACTGTGGCGACAAGCCCAACCGCGGTACAAAACGTCCCCAACCTTGCCCTTCGTTGCACATTTCAGGACGGGAAGGAATTGGTTGGGGACTTGCGAGCGCAAGTCGGGCGACGCGCCCGGTTCCACAAGTAATTAACTGATCGAGTAGTTTTCCTGCGTTGGTGCCAGGGGGCTCCACTCGCCATGCATAGGAGTCTTTCGTGCAAGACCGCTGGATCACGGACTGGACGCCGAGCGCAAGATGGCCCCACTACACCCGAGCGAACGCGGGCGAAGTTCTAGCGACCCCGGCTACGCCGCTCGGTCAGAGTTTCAGCTGGGACAACGGCATCTGCCTGGGTTGGCGCGACGGCTACGTCCGCACCGGCAACTACGCAATGCATGAGTGGACCGACTCGCCGCCGGCGGCGTGCGGCTTCTTTGGCGGGTACTTCTACATCAACCTGGCCAACGTCCGTATGCAGGGTGTCCGCAACCCGGTCGTCACCGTCGAACAACTCGACCTGGCGTTCTTCGGCGAGCATCCCGACGTTCCCCGGTACGTCCCCCACCCCGACGACGAGCAGCCCGACTTCACCCCGAAAATTCTTGAGCATCTCGGTTGGGTGATGTCGAGTACCTCCTGGCCCGAGATCGACGACGAGCGCGATTCGACGAAAGCGTTTGCCGCGAGTCGCCCTGACCTCACGACGCTCACCGACGCCGAGTTGATTGCCCGGGCTCGCAGCACGCAGCCAAAGCTGCAGAAGTTGTTCGAAAGTCACACCGTGTCGTCCGGCTCTTCCGGGATCGCGCCGGGAATCCTTTTCGCAATCGGCCAGGCCATCGGCGATCCGAGCATCGCGATGAAGATCGTCGCCGGTATCGGTCACGTCGACTCGGCCGAGCCGAACTACGTCCTCTGGGAACTGTCGCGTGACGTGCGGGACTCGGCCGAACTCACCTCGCTTTTCGACGCGGGTGTGTCGGGTCTGGTCGGTCGTCTCGAAGCGCTGGCTGAGGGCGGGTCGGCGGATGCGCAGGCCTTCCTGGCGAAGGGTGGTTCGTTCCTGGCCGAGTTCGGTTCGCGGGGCCCCAACGAATGGGAGATGAGTGCCGACACCTGGGGTACGAGCCCGGAGATCGTCCTGGCCTCCCTCGACCGGATCCGTCTCCAGTCAAATCAGGAGTCGCCCCGGTCCCGTAACGCCGCAAAGGTGACCGAACGCGAAGCCGTGACCGCGGAGGTGCGGGCGAAGCTCGGCGCAATCGGCAACGATGAACTGAGTGGCCAGTTCGAGGCCGCTGTGGTCGCATCGCATCAGCTGGCGTTCCGCGAGCGCACCAAGACGAACATCATCCGTATCGTCCACGAAGGCCGCCTCGTATTCCGCGAGTTGGGTCGTCGTCACGCCGAGGCCCAACACCTGGCCGACCCGGCGCACATCTTCATGCTGCTCGATTCCGAGCTGGAAGAGTTCGTCGCCAACCCCGGCTCGTTCACCTCGACGCTGGCCGACCGCTATGCCGGTTGGCAGGAGCTGTGGACGGTCGAGCCCCCGTTCTTCATCGTCGACGGCAAGGTGCCGCCGATCACCTCGTGGAAGAAACGCGGTGGACCCCGGTCCGCGAAAGGCATCGTGGGCGACGTGCTGCAGGGAGTTGCTGGATGTCCGGGTCTGGTGCGGGGCCGGGCCCGCGTGATCGTCGACCCATCCGATCCGGGTGCCCTCGGCCCCGGCGACATACTTGTCGCCCCGCTGACCGATCCGGCCTGGACGCCATTGTTCATGGCCGCAGGGGGAGTCGTCGTGAATGTCGGAGGTCAGATCAGCCATGCGATCATTGTCAGCCGTGAACTCGGCCTACCGTGTGTGGTGTCGGTCACCGATGCGACGGAGAAAATTCCCGACGGTGCGTTGATCGAGGTCAACGGCGACACCGGCCAAGTCACGATTCTTGAGGTGGTTTAAGTCATGCCAACGAAACCGTTCCGCTTCGGCGTGCAGAGCTACTTCGCCAAATCGGCGACGGACTGGCGCGACCAGGTCCGAGCCGCTGAGGCGATGGGCTACAGCGCCTTCCATCTCGCCGACCACATCATCGGTCCCGGGCCCGCCCTGGCCGCAACCAACCACCCCGTCCAGAACCTTGCCGCGATCCCGGCTATGGCCGTTGCGGCGGAAGTGACGTCAACGATCAAGATCGGCTGCCGGGTGTTCTGCACCGACTTCCGCAACCCGGTCATCTTCGCCAAGGAACTGGCGACGCTCGACATGTTCTCCGATGGTCGACTCGAACTGGGCCTCGGAGCGGGCTGGTTGCAAGGCGAGTACGAGGCAATCGGATTGCCGTTCGATACGGCGGGCGTGAGAATCGACCGATTTGAAGAGACGCTGGTGCTGTTGCGCGCGTGCTTTGCCGACGGTGAAGTGAACGTGACCGGAAAACACGTCCACGCCGTCGGATTCGAGTCGGTTCCCAAACCCGCGAACGGCATGCCGCCGATCATGATCGGCGGCGGATCGCGGCGGATCCTCGGCATCGCCGGCCGTGAGGCCGACATTGTGAGTCTCAATTTCAACAACGCGTCGGGGAAGATGGGTCCGGCGGGTCCGGGTTCGTCGACCGCTGAATTGACGGCGCAGAAGCTGGAATGGATCCGCGCCGGGGCTGGAAGCCGTTTCGACGACCTTGAGATCGAAATCGGAGCGTACTTCACCGTGGTCACCGATCATCGTGAGGCGACGCTCGGCAAGATGGGCCCGATGCTCGGACTGACCGCGGAACAACTGGGCGAGCATCCCCACGCGTTGATGGGTTCGGTCGAGTCAATATGCGCGCAGATTATCGAACGGCGCGAAAAGTTCGGCATCAATTACGTAACGGTCGGGCGTTCGACGATGGAAGCATTCGCCCCGGTCGTCGCCGCCCTCAGCGGAACTTAGTCGCCCTCACCCCCGCTGCTTCGGCAACGCAATCCCACATCCGGTAGTTGTTCAGCAACCTGTCAAAGAAAGTGAAACACCCATGAAGGTCGGCATCAACCTCCCCGCCCAGTTTCCATTCGCCAGTACCGAACAGCTCCTTCCGTTGTACGAGCAGATGGGGGCCGACTCCTACTGGGCGCCCGACCATATCCTCGGCGTGTTCCACCCCGGACTGTGGCAGGACACACCACTTTCGGCACTGGCCGCCGACCCCGACGCGTTCTACGACCCGTTCTGCTACGGCGCCGTTGCCGGGCGGATGACGACCAAGCCTTACGGAATCTCGGTCACCGACTCGACGCGCCGCGGCGCAGCCGACCTGGCCCGCACCGCGCTCACCCTCAACGACCTGATCCCCGGAGGTTTTATTCTCGGTATTGGCTCGGGGGAAGCAGAAAGCCTGACGCCTTTCGGTTATCCCTTCGACAAACCGGTGGCCCGTTTGGAGCAGGTACTCATCGAACTGCGTTCGTTGCTCGACCACGGGGTCATGCCGGGCGGAGGAGTCGGGCGCATGGGTCTTCCGCTGAAGGCCGATGGGCGAGGTTCTCCGCCGGTGTGGGTGGCCGGCCACGGTGAGCGCATGCTGCGGCTCACCGGTCAATACGGCGACGGCTGGATCCCGTGTTGGTGGATGTCACCGACCGAATACGGTGCGAAGCGTCAGATCATCGCGGACCACGCGGCGAAGGCCGGGCGGCCGACGCCTGAGTGCTCGCTGCTTCCGTTCGTCATCTTCGCCGAGTCGCAGGACCGTGCTGCGGAGATGTTCGACAAGGAGCCGCTCGGTAAGCTGTTCGGCCTGTTCGCGACGGGGTCGATTTGGGAAGCCCATGGCATGAAGCACCCGCTCGGCAACGACTCCAAGGGCTTCGTCGATGTGATAATCCATGACCTCAATCCCGATGACCTGCGCGACCTGGCGCCGACCATTCCGTTCGACATGGTGAAGCAGGTGCTCTTCGTCGGAAACGCCGAGGAGCTGGCCAGTCAGTTCGAAGCCTATGCCCGGAACGGCCTTGAGCACGTTGTGCTCGCGAACCTCACCGGCGTGATTGGTGGCATGGACGAGATCATGGCCCGCGCCATGGATCTGCCCAACCTCAAAAACGTTCTTTCCGATCTTTAGCCACTTCCAGCCAAGGGAACCACGATGACTGACACGATTGACCTCCAGACCTTCAACCCCTTCAACCCGGAAACCCTGCAGTGCCCGTATCCGCATTACGAGAAGATGCGGGCAGAACAACCCGTGCTTCACGTCCCGGCGCTCGGCATGTATCTCATCACGAGCCACGATCTGGTCAGCGAGGTCATCAAGGACTCCGAAACGTATTCGTCGGCCTTCGGAAATACGAGCATGCCTCTCAATGCCGAAGACCGGGCCAGGATGGCGGAGGTCATCGCCGAGGCGTATCCCCGGGTGCCCACGATGCTCACCGCCGACCCGCCCCACCACACGCGGTACCGTCGCCTGGTTTCCAAGGCCTTCACGCCGAGGGCGATCTCGGATCTTGAGCCGATCATCCGCGCGATTACCATCCGGCTCATCGACAGTTGGATCAACTCGGGTCGGATCGAGTTCGTGAAGCGGTTCGCCGTACCGCTTCCAGTTGAAGTTATTGCCAAAGCGTTGAATGTTCCCGACGACCGGTTGGCCGACTTCAAGCGTTGGTCCGATGACTCGATCGCCGGTATCGGCACCAATATTTCGCTGGATCAACGAATCGAAGCCGAACGCGGGGTCAACGAGTTCCAGCATTACTTCGCCGCCGAATTGGAGAAACGCAAGGTCGCACCCCAGGACGATCTCCTCACGAATCTGCTCAATGCCCGAATCGACGACGACGATCCCGACGTAACTGATAAGCGCGCTTTGGATATGCCCGAGATGCTCAGCATTATCCAGCAGTTGCTCGTCGCCGGCAACGAGACGACGACGAAGATGTTGACGGAAATGGTTCGCCTTCTGGCCGAAAACCCCGATCAGTGGGCGAAGGTCAAAGCCGACCCGTCGCGGGTTTCGGCCATCGTCGAAGAAACGCTGCGGCTGTCAACCCCGACCCAGGGCATGTTCCGGATTGCGACCAAGGATGTCGAGCTTGGGGGTGTGAACATCCCGAAGGGCGGTCGGCTGATCGTGGTGTTCATGTCGGCCAACCGTGACGAAAACGTCTTTCTGGAGCCTGACGCATTCAACCCCGACCGCGAGCACCGCAATGACCATCTGGCCTTCGGCAAGGGCGCGCACTACTGCGTCGGGGCGAACCTGTCGCGGCTCGAGGGACGGGTTGCGTTGGAAGAGTTCGCCAAACGGATCGGCGAGTTCAAATTGGTCGACACGAACGACTTTGCCTACCATCCGAGCTTCCTGTTGCGTGGGCTGGTCAAGCTTGACGTCGACGTCGTTCCTTCATAACTCCGTTTGCCTTTCTCCTCAACCTCCAAAGGAAATCACATGTCTGAACCGCTTAGCTCCCTGCCCTGCGAGTACCTGTTCACCATCACCGCCAAGACCGGTGACAAGCCGCCCGTCATGTTGAAAGATGCGCCGGGCGGAACCAAGCTCATCGTGACGGTCACCGGCGGCTCATTCGAGGGCCCAAAATTGAAGGGTGTCATCGCCGATGCCGCCGGCGGGGACTGGGTGACCCTCGGTGCCGGCGGTTCGATGAAACTTGATGTGCGTCTGGCTCTGACGACCGACGACGGGGCATCGATCTACATGACCTACTCGGGCTTCGGGAAGCGTGGGGAGGACGGCTCCACCACTATTCGCACCGCCCCGCAACTCCTCACCGGCGACGAGCGTTATGCGTGGCTCAATACGTTGCAGTGCGTGGCTCATGGCACCACCGGCAAGGGTGATGTCACCTATGTCGTCTACGCGCTCACATAGGCCCGCGTGTCCGACACGATGAAGGACACGGTGGTTGTCGTTACCGGCTCGAGCCGCGGGATCGGTCGCGGCACCGCGATCGCGTTCGGCGAACTCGGCGCGACGGTCTACGTGACGGGTCGCACGACGACCGGTGAACTGTCGATAGGGGAGACCGTTCGCATGGTGACCGAGGCCGGGGGTAGAGGCGTAGCGGTTGAAGTCGATCACGGCGACGACGCGCAGATCGAGCGGCTGTTCAAGCAGGTTGCCGAAGAGCAGGGCAAGGTCAACGTGCTGGTCAACAACGTCTACAAGATTCCGAACCCGCCCGCCTGGGGTGGAGGATTTTGGGATCACCCCGTGGGCATCTGGGATGATCAGGTCGGGATTGGTCTGCGCGCTCACTATGTTGCGTCTTGGCACGCGGCACCGCTGTTGTTTGCGGCCGCGCCCGGAGGGTTCATCTGCAACGTCTCGTCGCCCGGTGGGCAGAGCTACCACTTCAGCTCGTCCTACGGGGCGGGCAAGGCCGGCCTCGACCGGTTGAGCGCCGACATGGCGATCGAGTTGAAGCCGAAAGGAATTGCGTGCATCTCGCTCTATCCGGGCTCGGTCGCAACCGAGTTCATCAAGGCGGCGTCGGGCGCTCGGGGAATGGATCTCTCACAGGCCCAGACGACGCTGGGGGTCGGCCGGACGATTGCAGCGTTGGCCATCGCCTCGGATCTGATGGAGCGCACCGGAACCATCCAATGGTGCGAAGATTTGTCGCGTGAATTCGATGTACGCGACGAGAACGGCAACTTGCTTCCTACCTACGGTAAACGCCTGACGACGTAGGGTTTCGCTATTCGCCGCCGGGCCAGTCAATCGCATCGGCGATTTCCGCCGAAGCGACGTTGAGCAGGTTACTTCGCGCAACCTCTGTCGTGAACCCATCGGTGGTCGAAAAGAATCGGACGGATCGAGCGGCGGGGTCGGCGACGATAATTTCCTCCACTCGGTGGTTGCGGTAGAAGTCAAACTTGTCGAAGGTTTGATCGTCGGGCGAAACAACCTCGATCACGATGGCGGCCGTCGCAACCCAGACATCGTTGGGAACTGATCGAAAGAACCCGCCGTCGGGAACCCGATAGTCGGTGGAAGTACCGAGATTGAAGGGCTCGGAACCGCGGAGGCCCGCTCGCTTGGCCGGTGATCGTAGGGCCGCGCGAAGTTCATCGGCGACGATCCCGTGAAAGCTGTGGGCGGCAGCTGCCACGTGATATTCCCCTTCCCAGACTTCATCGAATCCGTCTTGCCCGCGTTCCTTTCGGAGCTCGAGCAACCGAGCAAATTCGCTCGATGGAGGTCCAAGAAGAACGGTTCGCATGAGCCTTAAGACTACAACCGCCGACTACGAAAGATGTCCCTTCGCACGGTAGGGTTCGGCATGGCTGATTCTGTGCTTTTGATCGACGAGCCGTTGCCGAAGGTGCGGCGCTTCACGCTGAACCGTCCCGACAAGCGCAATGCGCTCAACGATGCGCTCCGGGGTGCGTTGTTCGACGCGTTGCGCGAGGGTGACTCGTCTCGCGATTGCTCGGTGATGATCATCCGTGGCGCCGGCCCGAGCTTCTGTGCGGGGTACGACCTCGGGATGCCCAACTCCGATGTCGAGCGCGACATTGCCAAGCAGGACGGTTGGTGGAGCCGGCACGTTGTGAACAACTGGTTCGAAATGTGGGACATGGCGACGCCCATCATCGGCCAGGTCCACGGCTACTGCCTGGCCGGCGGTTCGGAACTCGCGGCCGCGTGCGACCTGCTCTACGTCGCCGAGGATGCCCAGATCGGCTACCCGCCGGTGCGGCTGATGTCTCCGCCCGACATGCAGTGGCAGACGTGGCTGATGGGCATGCGTAAAGGCATGGAGATGCTCCTCACCGGCGACGGTATCACCGGTGTCGAAGCTGCGGCGTGTGGGGCGGCCAACAAGGCGTTCCCGGCCGACCAGCTCGAAGCCGAGGTGCTGCGCGTGGCCGAGCGGGTTTCTCTCGTACCGAAAGATCTGCTCACACTCAATAAGCGCGCTGGGCATCGCCAGATGGAGGCGATGGGTATCCGGGCGGGAATCCGGGCCGGCGCCGACATCCAGGCCATGGGCTTCCACCAGGCGTCGTCGAAGGCGTACATGAAGAGCTTCGCGGAGAAGGGTGTTCGTGCCGCGCTGAGCGAGCGAGACAAAGCGTTCGGCGACTATCGGGAACGGACGTAGCTCGGGGCTGCGGTGTTTGAACACAATCCGCCAACAGTTGTCGGTTTGTGTCCAAACTGGACCTACCCCAGCGTCGTCGGGTCATCCAGGTAGTGGCCGATGGTCTGCACGAAGGCGGCGGCCGGGGCGCCGTCGGTAACGCGGTGGTCCCAGGTGAGGCTGAGGGTCATCCGCTTGACCCGCGTGATCCCGCCGTTGTCGGTCCACGCCACGTCGTCGCGGATGCGGCCGACACCGAGGATCCCGGCGTTGGGTGGGTTGATGACGGGAGTGAAGCCGTCGACACCGAACATACCAAGCGCGCTTACCGAGAAGGTACCGCCTTCGAGTTCGGTGAGTTTGAGCTTGCCTCCACGGGCGGCTTCGGCGAGCCGGGTCGTGTCCGCGGAGAGTGACACGAGGTCGAGCCGATCGGCGTTGCGCACCACCGGGACCATGAGCCCCTCATCGAGGGCAACGGCCACGCCGACGTGTACGTCGGGGAGCACGCCGATGCCGTCGGCGGTGACCTGGCTGTTCAGGCGCGGATGATCACGGAGCGCCCGGGCGGTGGCGGCGATGACGTAGTCGGTGTAACCGGGGGTCGGTCCGCCGCCCGCCTTGCGCGCATCGCGATCGGCGACAACTGCATCCATATCGACGTCTATCATCAGCGTCAGCTGAGCCATGTCCTGAAGCGAAGCGCGCATACGGGTTGCAATCGTCCCCCGCATGCCTTTCATCGCCACCGTGGTCGTCGGTTGCTGCGTGAGGACGGCGAAGGTGGCGGGAGCAGCGGCTTTCTGGCCGCCACTTGTCAGGATACCCCGGACATGGTCGGCCACGTCCTGGCGGGAGATCCGACCGTCGGGCGACGTAGCGAGGATTGGAGTGGCCGCAAGATCGACTCCGAGGATGCGGGCCAATTCGGCGGCGGCGAATGTAGCGGCGGGGGCGTGACCGCGCCGGGGAGCCTTGACGGCGGGAGCAGCGGCGCTCGGTGCCGGAGGCGCAGCGGCCGCGACGACAGCCAGGGCGGCGGGTACAGCTGCGGCGACCGGTTGACTCGACCTCGCGGCGACAACGTCTTCCGACGTGATGCGTCCACCGGGTCCCGTGCCGACGACGCTCGCGAGGTCAACGCCAAGTTCCGCGGCCTGCTTGCGGGCGTAGGGTGACGCGAAGATGCGCTCGCCCTCGCCTCGGGCCACGGCCGTCGCCGAGGCCATCGAGGTCATCGATGGAGCGGCCGACGCCGCCGATGTGGCTGGGCCGGGAGTTGTAACGGCAACCGACGTGGTGGAATCGGGTGCGGAGCCGGCCGGAGGGGCTTCGCCTTCAGCCAGTATCCAGCCGATAACGTCGCCACACCTGTAGGTCTCGCCGATGACGCCGATGATGTGGAGCACGCCGCCGTCGGGAATTTCGACTTCGGTCTCGACCTTGTCGGTTTCGACGACCATCACGGATGTGCCTGGTTTCACCGCTGCCGCGTGATCGACGAGCCACTCGAGGATGGTGCCCTCCTCCATGGTGAGACCGAGTTTGGGCATGGTGAATTCAAGCGCCACGACAGTTACCTTCCAGACTGAAAATACTTGGCCGCCACTGCGGCAGCGAGGGTTGCCTCAACGTCGATGACGCGGGGGCCGTTGGCCAGGATCCGAACGGTGGCCGTGGTGTCCGGTCCGAGAACCCGGTCACGTTCGCCGTCGAACGACAGCACTCCCGGTCCGTGAAGTGTGACCGGCTGTCCGAGATCGAGTTCGTCGACCGTCCAGTACGGCACATCGGCGAACGATCCGGGTGCAATAGGTGCGCGTACGGTTTGCGGGCCGCCGAGCACGACGTGTACGCCGTGCGGGCTGCGTCGGTCGACGGGCATGAGTAACGCAGCGATCGCTGAGAGCCCGACGCTGGCCGGCTCAGCGATGCAAGCGATCACCACCTGAAGCTGGGCCGGCTCCCACACGGCCCGTGACCCGGTGAAGTTGCCGTGCATGAGCACGAGATCGACCAGCGCCAGATCTTCGGTGGTGCCATCGTCGAATGAGAGATGCGCAACCTTTGCTTGATGGGTCACGTCGGCGAGAGCAACAACGCCGGAGGCGATGAGTCCGGCTGCGACTCCGGCGAGTGTCGCGTCGATCTGGCGCGGGAATACGTTGTTCGTCCCGGTCGAGATGCCGACGAGTGGTGCATCCAACCACCCCTTCGCTACATCGCGATGGGTGCCATCGCCCCCCAGGACGATCAGCGCGTCGACGTTCTCGTGGCGCATGTGTGTTGCCATCGAAATGGTGTCGCTCGGGTGACCGATCGTCGGTTCATCGACAATTTCTATACGCGCTGATGAGGTGTCGAAGTCGGCCACGGCCCGGGTCGACAGGTTGTGGCGGTCGGGGGCGACAAGAATGCGTGTGGCCCCGGCATCGATCGCCCCCGCGATCGCGCGTCGAACAACTCCCATCTTCGCCGCGTCGGAGGTCGGCGACGCGTGCGCCACGAGACGACGTATGTCCTTCCCCGCGGCCGGGTTGGCTATCACGCCGACGGTTCCGCTCACGGGTGACCCTCGCGACACGTATCAGCTGCCGGGGGCTTTGCGGCCGAAGACACCGCGGATGCCTTCGGCAATGCTCTTTGCGCTGGGGACGTAATGCTGTTCGAGCGCAGGGGAGAACGGGACCGGAGAAAACGGAGCGCCGATCCGGGCAACCGGGGCATCGAGGTAGTCGAACGCTTCCTCTTGCACCTGGGACGCAATTTCCGCGCCGAGCCCACCGAAGCGCACGGCCTCATGCACCACGATGATGCGATGTGTCTTGCGCGCCGACGCAACAACCGTCTCGGTATCGAATGGCTGCAGTGTGCGCGGGTCGATGACCTCGCAGCTGATCCCCTCGGCCTCGAGCTCCTCGGCGGCGGCCATGGACTCGTTGGCCATCCGGCCCCACGAAATCACGGTGACATCTTTGCCCGGTCGAAGCACGTTTGCCTTACCCAGCGGGATCGAATAGAGCTCCTCGGGGACGTGGCCGGTCATGCCGAGCAGGCGCTTGTGTTTGACCATGACCGTCGGGTTGTTCTCGCGGATGCACGAGACCATCAGACCCTTCATGTCGTAGGGGTTCGACGGGTACACGACCTTGAGACCGGGGATGTGGCACAGCAGAGCTTCAAGGCTCTGGCTGTGTTGCGCAGCCGCCGAAAGACCAGCGCCACCCGCAGTCGTGATCGTCATGGGGAGCGACGCCTTCCCGCCGAACATGTACTTCAGCTTGGCGGCTTGGTTCACGATCTGGTCGAGAGCAACGCACATGAAGTCCATGAACATCAGGTCGACGATCGGACGCAGGCCCGACACCGAAGCTCCGACGCCGAGTCCGATGATGGCCTGTTCGCTTATCGGGGTGTCGACGACGCGCCGCTCGCCGAACTCCTTCTGCAGACCTCCGAAAGTGCCGAACACGCCGCCGAATGCACCGATGTCTTCACCCGCGCAGAAAATGGTTTCGTCTTCGCGCATACATTGCCGCACGGCCTCGTTGAACGCCGTGACATACGCAAGCTTGCGGGGTTTCGCGGCGAGCGGTTCTGCGGTGGGGGAGTCGGTGTCGGTGTCGGTGTCGGTGGAGCTCACTGGCCAACTCCTATAGGGGTCATCGCGGTGTACACGTCGGCCAGAAGTTGGTCGGCGTCGGGTAGGGGGCTGTCTTCCGCGAACTGGATGGCGTCGGCGATCTCGGCCCGTTGCTCAGCCCACATAGCTTCGATCTGCTCGGCGCTCATCGCTCCCGATGCTTTCATCTTCGCTTCGAGGCTGAAGATCGGATCGCGCTTCTTCCACTCATCGACCTCGGAGTCGGGCCGGTACTTGAGCCCCAGGTTCTGGATGCCGTGATGGTTGTAGAAGCGGTATGTCTTGGCCTCGATCAGGGTCGGACCTTTGCCGGCCCGGGCAAAGGCGATCGCTTCCGCGGCGGTTTCGTAGACCGCGATGGCATCCATGCCATCGACGATCACGCCGGGCATCCCGTACCCCTGGGCCCGGTCGACGATGTCGGTGATCGCCATGGTGTGGTCGCGCCGCGTGAACTCGCCGTACTCGTTGTTCTCGCAGCAGAACACGATCGGCAGCTTCAGCGCGCATGCCATATTGGCGGCTTCGTGGAAGGCGCCGATGTTGGTCGACCCGTCGCCGAAGAACGCGACGGCTACGTTCCCGTCGTTCTTGTATTTGTGGGCGAACGCGGCTCCGACCGCGATGGGTGAACCGGCGCCGACGATTCCGTTGGCGCCAAGCATGCCGAGCTCGAGCGAGCTGATGTGCATCGAGCCACCCTTGCCGTTGCAGTATCCCGTCGCCTTGCCCATCAGTTCTGCCATCATCGGCCGGAAGAGTCCGCCCTTGGCCACGAGGTGGCCGTGGCCGCGGTGGGTCGAGGTGATCGAATCGGCGTTGGTCAGGTTCACGCAAACTCCCGACGCCACCGCTTCTTCGCCGACGTAGAGATGGAGAAAGCCCGGGAGCTTGGCCTGCTCGGCCAACTTGCCGGCCGCTTCTTCAAACAGGCGGATGCGCACCATTCGGCGGTGCAGATCAGCCAAGATTTCTGGGGTGGGTTCCATGCAATCCTTTCGGGAAATACGTGCGCGTAGGTTTCGAAAATGAATGGACGGCCCGAAGGCCCATCAGTGAGTGTTCAGGCAGTGGCGCCGAGCGCCCAGCGGATACTGCGGCGGAGCAACTCGTAATACTGAGGCTGTTCCCATGAGCCGCGTTCAATCTTGGGGTAGTAGGGCATGACCCAGGTCATGTCGTAGTGCCCTCTGCAGTGGCCGAGGGTGTTGTACAGAACCTCACCGTCGCCGAGCGACTTGAAGTACATGACAAGGTGCGCGTCGGTGCCTGCGGTCGCGAGCGACCAGTCGTGTTCGGCGAAACCTTTGGCATCGCCACTCCAACGGGTGTGGAGGAGCGCGTGCAATGAGTCCCGGTCGTGGTACTCGCACAGGTACAGCTCATCGTCAGTGTCGAAAGTTTGAATTCCAGCGACGAGCCAGTGTGATGGGTCAGCGACTTCGACCGCATACGGCTGAATCGGCGGATGCGCAACGAACTGGCTGCCGAGCGTGTCGGCCCATCCCGGGAAACACCTCGGCGATTCCACGCCATTGGGCCTCGGCAGGTCGAGTGCAGCGTTCGTGCCGTGGAGTGCCAGCCAACGCCCGCCGCCTTCCACCCAGGAACGAATGGCCAGTTGCGCCGATTCGGAAGGGCGAACGTCGCAGGTGTAGCTGATAAGCGCACTTGCCTTTTCGATCGAAGCGGTGTCTTCGTAGTCTGCAGCGACCCTCACCCGGAGGTGTTCGTGTTCCGCAAGGAGCTTCAACAGCTCCAAGCGGGCGAAGTCGATGTCGTGGTACTTGCCTCCTGCCACCAGGTAGGCGTCGACGCGTTCAGGCATAGTGCGATCGCTGCTCTAGTAGTTGACGCGCTTTAGAAATCCGCCGTCGACCGTGAGGTTCACACCGTTGATGTGCTTCGCCCGTCCGCTGGCCAGGAACACGACCGCGTCGGCCACGTCCTGCGCCACTCCCAGCGCTCCGCCGGGATGCCCCTTTTCGGTTGCTTCGAAAAACGGCGGGATGGCCTTTTTGATGTTGTCCCAGTCGCCCCCCTCGATGAAGATCGGGCCGGGGGAGACGACGTTGCAGCGGATACCCTTCGCCCCGAGGACCTGAGCCTGACCGAGTGTCCAGTTCGTTACGGCCGCCTTGAACGCCGAGTAGCTGCCGCTACCTGTGGCGAAGTGCTCGGCCACCGCGGTCGTGCCGATGCTGATCAGCGACCCACCACCATCGGCGAGGAACGGTGTCGCAGCTTCGGTGCCGTGCAGGAGCGCCATCAGGTCGATGTTGAAGTTGTTCGCCCAACCTTCCAACTTTCGCGCCGGCTTGCCTGAGGTGTTGTGCACGTAGATGTCGATACCGCCCAGTTGCTCCGCCGCAGATGCCACCCAGGCCCGGAGTGACGCACCGTCGGCCGCATCGACGACTGATCCGACCACTTTGCCCTTCGATGACATCTCGGCCACGGCCGCGTCGACGTCGGCCGCGGTGCGGGCACAGATCGCCACCGAGGCGCCTTCGGCGAGGAGCGTTTCGGCAATGGCGCGGCCTATGCCCTTGGTGGCACCCGTAATTAGGGCGCGCTTGCCGGAAAGTCCGAGGTCCATGGTTGTTGCTCCTTTGAGGTGGCAAAAGTAACTGAGCGGTTAGTTCATCATCGTAGGCCCTCCGTTGCCAAACCCGCTGCTCGGAATGGCAATCACGACGATTGGGTGCGATCGCTTCGCCGGGCCGACGCGTTCCCCACCCAATCGGGGGTCGGCATCTACGGTCGGCCGGCGTGCCCCACCCCGACGGTTGTCGTAAGAAGTACAGCTTCGTTGGCTGCGGATCGCCTTTTGGGCGAAGAGTCCGGGGCACAACACATCAGGAGGGTTCGACCGTCCGCCCCGCCCAGCGCACACGCAAACACACCGAGTCCGGTCGGCACGGCGATCCGGTCGACGATGGTTCCGTCGGGGGAGACCCGTACGACACGACCCCCTCGGGCATCGGCTGTCCACACGTGGCTTTCGGCGTCGAGCGAGCACCCGTCGGGCCATACCGATCGGTCGTCGCCCGGGGTGGAACCGAACTGCGCCCACAGCCGCCGGTCGGTCAGGGAACCATCCGGTCGAATGGTGAAAGCGGTGTAGCGAGTGCCGAACGTTTCGCCGACGAGCAGGGTCGTCTCGTCGGGCAGGATCACGCAGCCGTTCGGAAAATCCAACCCTTCGGCCGCCAGCGATGCGGAGCCGTCGGGGTCGACCCGCACGAGGTTCGCTGGGGCCGGTGTTCCACCGCCCATGAAGTCAAAACCGAAGTTACCGGCGTAGATGTGGCCGGAGGCATCGACGATCAGGTCGTTGACCCAGCCCCCACAAAATGCCGAGATGTCGGCCAGAACTGACAGTTCGCCGTTGGCGTAGCGGAGAATTTTTTGATCAGTCATCGACGAGATGACCATTGACCCGTCGGGTAGCCAGCCAAGGCCCGACGGCTGAGCGTCAACGGATACGACAGGTGACTCCTCGCCGTCCGGTGTCACCCGGATGACCCGATGGCGGTAGAAGTCAGATACCCACCAGGCATCGTCGTGCCAGCGCGGTCCTTCGAAGAAGCTACCGCCGGTGAGCAGAGTGGCAATGGTTCGTTCGGTCATGCGTCGACCCTACAACGCCTGATTCTGGTCGGTGTGGGTGCACTTTTGTACCGGGAGAGCACAAAACTGCACCCACACTCCGGGTTTCTTACGGCCGGACGACCTTCATGTTGCCGTCGGTCCAGAGGACCGTCAACGTACGGTGCTTGATTCGCCAACCCGCCGACGTGCGCAGGAAATCGTCGGCGTAGATTCCGGCCACGATGTAGTTGGGGCCGCCTTCGGCGCCTCGGCGAACGTGCTGGGCGTGGAAGTAACAGCGCGAGGTGGCGGTGTCGCCGTCGATCGTTACGTCGTGGTTGGAAATCATGTGCTGGCTCGTGTCGAGCGGGCTCAGGGCGAAATCGATCCGGGCGACGATTCTCTCGACTCCCTCAAGCGGGCTGCCGAGCGACGCCGTGGCATCGGCGAGGAACACCCGGTCACGCAGCACGTCCCACCGGCGGGTGTCGATGGCCCAGCAATAAGCGATCGTCGTGTCGATGATCGCCCGTTCATCGAGGAGTCGCTGCAACCCGGTTGTCGTGGCGTCTTGCATGGTGATCCTCAGATGGAATTCGGGCGGATTCGTGCGGATTCGGGCTGGTTCGGGCTGGTTCGGGCTGGATGTCCCGGTAGTCGACCCGTCGCGGTTTCGCGTCGGGTCGACAACCAAACTAACCGTGCGGTTACTATTCCGCCCATCCGTCGGCTCGTCGACACGCATACGTCACATTTGGGGGAGTTCCATGGGTTCACTCGAGGGTCAGGTCGCATGCATCACCGGCGGTACCCGCGGTATCGGGCGCGCCATCGCCGAAGCGTTCCTCCGGGAGGGGGCGAGCGTTGTGGTCAACGGCCGCAGTCCGGAAAAAGGTGCCGCTGCGGTTTCCGAAATGAACGGTGGTGACCGGGTGCATTTCATCGCAGGCGACGTGAAACAACGGGCGTTCTGCGACGCGCTGATCGACGAGACGGTGGCGAAGTACGGCCGCCTCGATATCTTCGTCGCGAACGCGGGTGGAGGGGCCGACCCTGCGCCGGTCGCCTCGATGACCGATGAGGCAATGGCTGAGGCGATGAACTGGAACTTCTGGCACACGTTCTGGACGATGCGGAAGTCGTTCAACGTCATGATTCCACAGGGAGGCGGCCGCTTCATGGCGATCTCGTCACTTGAGGGCAAGATGGGCAAACCGGCGGTTTCGAATTACGTGGCCTCGAAACACGCGATCAACGGTCTGGTGAAATCGGCATCGAAGGAAGTAGGCACATTGGGGATCACGGTCAACGCCCTGTGCCCCGGTGCGATCGAAACCGATGTGATGAAGGAGCAGGGCCCCGGTGCCGCCGAAGCGATGGGGATGACGTATCAGGGTCTGCTCGATGTGTTCGCCCATGAGTCAGCCATCAAACGACTCAACGAAGTCGAAGACGTAGCCGAAGTCGCGGTGCTCCTTGCATCGGTAGCGGGGGCCGGTATCACCGGGTCGCTCATTTCCATCGACGGCGGCAGTTCGCCGTACTGAGGCTGATGTCAGCGGCATGGCCATCTCGCTCAGATCATTTGTACACATACGTGTTTCTCCGTCGAATTCGAATCGTTGAAAGTAGGCATCATGGGAAAGCTTGACGGCAAAGTCGCCTGCATAACGGGCGGGACCCGCAGTATCGGTCGCGCCATGGCTGACGCGTTCTTGCGGGAAGGCGCCAAGGTGGTTGTCAACGGTCGCGACGAAGCCAAGGGCCGGGCCTGCCTGGCCGAGATGAACGCGGGTGACAACGCGGCGTTCTACGGAGGAGATGCCTCCAAACAGGTGACTGTTGAGGGTCTGATCGACTACACGATCGAGCACTTCGGCCAACTCGATATCTGCTGTCTGAACTCGGGGGGAGTGTTGAACACGGCGCCGGTGGCGATGATGACCGACGAGGAATGGAAGCTCGAGATCGACTGGAACCTCAACCACGTGTTCTGGGGAATGCGGCGATCGCTGAACCACATGATTCCGCGTACATCGGGGCGGATCATCGTCACGTCATCGGTCGAAGGCAAGCTTGGCAAGCCAGGAATACCGGGCTACGTCACGACGAAACACGCCGTGAACGGACTTGTGAAGTCGGCCGCGCACGAAGTCGGCACGCTCGGCATCACGGTCAACGCCATCCTGCCGGGCATCATCGAGACCGACATCGTGCGGGCGACCGGTCCCGACTCGGCCGTTGCGATGGGTCTGTCGGGCTACGACGAGCTGATCGGTCTCTTCACCGCCGAGTCAGCCATCAAGCGGCCGAACAAGGTTGAAGAAGTCGCGGAGGTAGCGGTGTTCCTCGCTTCCGATGCCGCCAGGAACATCACGGGATGTCTGTTCCCGGTCGACGGCGGGGCGATGCCCTACTAATGAACTGCTAATGAACTCCTAATGACGCACAGCGACCCGGGCGTGGTAGCAGGCGCGCTCGGGCTTCTCGGGCCCCCGGTGCAGATTGCCTATGCCGTCACCGATGTCCGCGAAGCGGCCTCCCATTGGGTGTCCGAACGCGGGGTCGGTCCGTTCTTCGTGATCGAGCACATCGCGGTCACCGACGTGCTCTATCGGGGCGCTCCGGCGGTGTTTGACCATTCGTCGGCCTACGGCCAGTGGGGTGGGCTCATGGTGGAACTCGTATGCGATCATACGGTTGGTCCGTCGCCCATTGCCGACGTCGTCGGGCCCGGGGGACAGGGGCTGCATCATGTGGCGCATTTTGTCACCGACTTCGGCGCGGCTACCGGTGCCCTTGAGGTCGCTGGATACGAGCGGGCGCTCTACGCAAACACTGCAGCCGGCCAGCCGTTTGCGTTTTACGATGCGACGAACACGCTCGGCCACATGATCGAGATCTATGAAGGAACACCACGGCTCCGGGCTTTCTATGCGATGGTGGCCGCTGCTGCCGCGAACTGGGACGGCTCGGATCCGGTGCGGGTCATGTCCCGCTGATCGGAGGGTGCTCTTTCCGAGCGCCATGTTCGGAGATCCACAGTGCGGCCAGCACGAGCAGTCCGCCGACCGCATCTCGCAGGTGGAGATCCTCGCCGGCAACGAGCCAGGAGAAGAACACGCCGAACAGCGGTGTGAGGAACATCGAGACCGCCACCCGGTGCGAGGGAACCGAGGCGAGCACGGAGCACAGCACCACGTAGGCGATCGCTGAGCCGATTCCGAGGAACACCACGGCCCCGGCGGCCTTGGCCGAAACCCCGCTGTCACGGATCATTCCTCCGTCAAACACGTCCAGCAGACACGCCGGAACGATGAAGAACAACGCTCCGATCTGCGTGATCTGCGTGACCCGAAGGGGATCCACCCCGCTGCCGATCCGCCGAACGTTGGCGGTGTAGATCGAAAAGGTGGTGACCGTTCCGAGAAGCAGCAACATGGGAACTATCGGCGACGGACCTGTCTTCTGCGTGAATATGCCTGATGCGGCCAGTGCTCCGCTGAACCCGACGAGCAGTGCCAGTTTGGCGGTCGGCGAGGGCCGGTCGCCGACGAGCAGAACACCGGCGAGGGCGACACCGATCGGTTCGAGGCCGACCACGATCGAGCCGATGACGGCCGAGCCGCGATCGACACCGATACTCATGAACAACGTCATCAAACCGAGGCCGAAGAACCCCACGACGAGCAGCGCCCGGGTCGGAACGGCAGTTCTCCTGGGTCGTCGAAGGGACACAAGGGATATGCAGGCGACGGCGAGCCCGAACCGCCCCAGGTTGATCGTCGCCGGGCCGAAGCTTGCGCTTGCGATCTTGTATGCCGGAAGACTGCCGCCGAAGAACGCCACCATGACGAGCAGGGCCAGAAGCACCTGAAATGACGAGGCTTGCTCCATCCGGGAAGTGCCCACCACCTCGTTGGTGACGGCGGCGGCAGCGGAGGACATGCCCGGAGGCTACCGCACCGACCTGACCGTGGGTCTTTCCCGGTGGGGGAGGGGAAGTGCGAGGTTCGAAATCACCGCGGGTGCAGCGAAGAACCACCCGGGCGGGGCTGGCCAACTCGACGCCGCGGGACCGCCCTGATCACAAGCTGTCCGCGTCAGGGGATGGGCCTACCCTCGCGCTCGACGGTCCGTACTCCATTCGCGCTGGCACGTGCCACGTCGGTGAGGGTTTACCTTGCCAACCCGAGTCGGCGACCGGTGATTCCTACCTCCGGAATAGAACAAACGTGGGGGAGCGTCTACGTTCGGGGAATGGCTGAACTGATCACCAAATTCGCGACCGAGACGCCCGACGCACCTGCGCTGATCGACGAAAACGGAACGACGACCTGGGCGGAGTTCAATGACCGGGTGAATCGGCTGGTCAACGGGTTGCGGGCGATTGGAGTCGGTCCGAGGACGACGATCGCCGCGATGATGGCAAACACCCGTGAGTATTACGAGGTGCTCGCTGCGGCCGCACACGGAGGATTTGCGTGCGTGCCGGTGAACTGGCATTGGGTGGCCGATGAACTCTCCTACGTTCTCGATGATGCCGCCGCGCTCGTGTTCATCGCCGACGCGCGCTTCGCCGACGTGGCCAGCCTTGCATCCAACGGTCGCACCTCGGTCGTGCAGCGACTTGCCGTCGGCGGGCGCATCGACGGCTTTGCCGACTACGAGGAATTCGTCGCCGATTCGGATGCAATCGAGCCCGTCAACCAGGTGCTGGGCGGGCCGATGTTTTACACATCGGGCACGACCGGTCGGCCGAAGGGTGTGCGGGGCTCGCTCATGGGCAACAGTTCAATCCCATCGTCGGTCTTTGGCCTGATGGCCGCTGGCTTTGCCCAGAGCGCAGCACTGCCGCTGCCCTCGGTGACGTTGCTCGACGGCCCGCTCTACCACTCGGCCCAGTGGGCATTCTCGATGTTTCCGCTGTTCGCCGGTGCAACGGTTGTAATGCGGCACAAGTTTGATCCGGCCGAGACGTTGCGGTCGATCGACGAGTACGGCGTCACCAACGTGCATCTCGTACCTACCCAGTTCATCCGCCTGCTGAAGCTTCCTGAAGCTACGCGCGCTTCGTTTCGCGGTGAGTCGCTGAAGATGGTCTGGCACGGAGCGGCCCCCTGCCCGCCCGAGGTCAAGCGGGCCATGATCGAGTGGTGGGGGCCGAAGATAACCGAATACTACGGGGGGACCGAGGGTGGAATCGCCTCGATGGCAACGTCCCACGAGTGGCTGGCCAAGCCGGGTACGCTCGGGAAGGCCCAGGCCACCATGGAGATCCGCATCGTCAAGGACGACGGCACGGTCGCTGCGGTCGGTGAGCCCGGCACCATCTACCTGAAGAACCTGATGGGGTCGGACTTCGTCTATCACAACGACCCGGAGAAGACGGCGAAGGCCCACCTCGAACCGGGCGTAATCACCCTGGGCGACATCGGTTACCTTGATGCCGACGGCGATCTGTTCATGAGCGACCGCAAGATCGACATGATCATTTCGGGTGGGGTCAACATCTACCCGGCCGAAATCGAGGGCGTTCTCGTTACCCATCCGGCCGTGCGCGACGCTGCTGTCTTCGGTATACCCAACGACGACTTCGGTGAGGAAGTGAAGGCGGCGATCGAACTCGCCGACGGTTACGAAGCGAGTGATGCGCTGAGAGCCGAGATTCTCGCCTTCGTGCGCACGCTGCTGGCCGGCTACAAAGTGCCTCGCTCCATCGACTTCGAAGCCGCGCTGCCCAGGCAACCAACGGGGAAGCTGTACAAACGGCTCCTTCGGGACCGGTACTGGGAAGGCGTCGGGCGAAGCATCTGATTCTCCGGGTAACGTTTCGGCATGAGCGACCGCATCATTCCCGACAGCACCTCCAACGACGGCTACGACACCCTGAAACGATTCTGGACGATCCAGGATGAAGGCGACTATTCGAAGCTTTCCGACCTGTTCACTGAAGACGCCGAACTGGTCGACCCCGTCTTCGGTACGTTCACCGGCGGCGCGGCTATCGCGGGATTCATGCGGAAGATGAACACCGAGATGACGAAGGCCGGAGCATCGTTCCGGCTTGCCCAATTGTCGGGTGCGACCGATCCCGAGGGGAACGGCACCGTATGGGCGCAATGGACCGCGACGACCAACAAGGGCGATCGCACCGGGGTCGGCGTCTACCGCACGCGGGGAGGAAGGATCACCTACTACCGCGACTACATGAACGGCTGAGCCATCACGGCCCCTTCCGTCGGTTCGCGGGCGCTTGGCATGTGCCGCGAGGATCAGGTCTGCATCCGGCGAAGAAGAAGCCGGGAATGAGAGAATTGATCGTCTGGTTAGTTCTGTGAGTAGTCTGACCGGGGTGGGAGCACACGAGGGGCGCGTCGCAGTCGTAACCGGTGCCGCATCAGGTATCGGCCGGGCGACGGTCGAACGGCTGGTGGCCGAGGGTGCGTGCGTCGTTGCCGTCGACCGGGCGCAGAGTTTGTCATGGGCGAAGAGCAACGCGCGCATAGTAATCTGCCCGGGAGACGTGACCGACGAGGCATGCAACGAGAACGCAGTTCAGACTGCCGCTGAGCGGTTCGGTCGTCTTGACACGCTCGTGTGTAACGCCGGCATTGCGATGTCAGGTGACCTTCTGAGCATGCCAATGAGTCAGTTTGACCGGGTGATGGACGTCAATGTGCGCGCCGTGGTGCTCGGTGTGCGAGCTGCCGTTCCAGCGATGAAGGCCGCAGGTGGCGGTTCAATTGTTGTAACCGCATCGACATCGGGAACCGGCGGCGATCCGGGCATGTGGCCGTACAACACGTCGAAGGCCGCCGTGATCAACCTGGTGCGGGCCCTGGCGCTCGACCTGGGGATCGACAACATCCGGGTGAACGCGGTCTGCCCCGGTCCGACCGAAACCGGTATGACCCAGGCCATTCAGTCGGCATCCGTCGTCTACGAAGGTCTCCGCTCGCGTATCGCCCTGCAACGTTGGGGGCAGCCCCACGAGATAGCAGCCGTCATCAGCTTCCTTGCGTCGGCCGACGCCAGCTTCATCACCGGTGTCTCGCTTCCCGTCGACGGCGGGATGACCGCCAGCACCGGCCAGTTTCTCCCACCCCATCGCCAGCCTGAAAGTGAGCCTTCGTGAGCGAATACTCGGAAAACTATGAGGACGTAACGGTCTTTGATCTCGATCCGAGCGACGAGGAGGCCCTGCTTCTGGCGCACAACGAATGCACGTTCATCTGGGCGAACAAGGAGGGTTGGCCGGTTGGGGTGATCATGTCGTACGTGTGGCGAAAAGGCTGTTTCTGGTTGACGGCGAGCAACCAACGTGCCCGGATCTTCGCGGTCCGACGAGATCCGCGAGTGTCGGTATGCGTGACCTCCACCGGTTCACCTCTTCCGAAGAACAAGACCGTCACGTGGAAGGGTACGTGTGAACTGCTCGACGATGACGAGACCAAGGCCTGGTTCTACCCTGAGCTGTCGAACGCGCTGAACAAGAACCCTAAGCACGCAGAAGTGTTCCAGAAGTTCCGCTCTCTATTGTTCGTTTCTTAATAATAACAGTATTAAGATTATCAATTCTCTTCTCTATATTTCATGAAATTTGATATATAAAATATGAT
>JANMZO010000105.1:0-9771 GCA_031383405.1 Acidimicrobiia bacterium
GGGACGTTGTCGGGTACGACAGCGGTGACCGCCGTCGGTGGCGTGGCCACCTTCTCGTCCCTCTCGATCAACCTGGTCGGCACGGGTTACACCCTCGCGGCGACGAGTACCGGCCTGACTCCGGTCACGAGCTCAGTGTTCAACATCACGGTCGCGGCGGCCGCGAAACTGACCGTCCTTCAGCAGCCGTCGAGCGTCGTAGCCGGCGTCGCTGTTGCTCCGTCGGTGACGGTGCGGATCGAGGACGCACTGGGCAACCTGACAACATCGACCGCGAACGTGACGATGGCGATCGGCACGAACGCCGGCGGCGGAACGCTGTCGGGTACGAAAACGGTGGCTGCGGTGGGGGGCGTAGCCACGTTCTCGACGCTGTCGATCAACAAGACCGGGACGGGGTATACCCTCGTTGCCACGAGCACCGGCCTCACGTCGGCCACGAGTTCGACCTTCGACATCAGCGTTGCCGCTGCAGCCCAGGTCACCTTCTCGCAGCAGCCGACCAACACCGTGCGCAACGCAGCCATTGCGCCGGCCCTGACGGTCCGCATCGAGGATGCCTTTGGCAACCTCACGACCTCGACGGCGAGCATCACGATCGCCATCAGCACCAACCCGGCCTCCGGAACGCTTTCGGGTACGAAAACAGTGGCTGCCGTCAACGGCGTGGCGACCTTCTCCACGCTCACCATCAACAATGCCGGCACTGCGTACAAGCTCACGGCCACCAGCACCGGGCTTACCGCAGACATCAGCACCGCGTTCAACATCACCTGATCCGCGTGAGGTCGCGACACGTGGTGTCGGCCGTTGGTGGACCGTCTCGGGTGGCCCGTGAACCGGCACACTCGAACGCCGGACGCACGTTGGATCCTGTGAGCTCACCGGACATGGCGCCATACTGCCACTGCGATCATGCTCTCGACGAGGTCGCATGCCGAGAGAATTGCGCAAATGAACGACGAAGGCACCTCCGTAGGTTTCCCTAAAGGGAGCACGCCGGGCACCTGGCTCCGGGTCAGGGGAACGGCTTGGATACAGTGTGTCCCGTGACTGCCTACGTCGAGGTCTGGGGGCCGACCGGGCCGGCCTTGATTCCACTCGACCGCGACCGGGCAATGAGCATCGGGCGGGCGCCGGCCAACGACGTGGTCATCGCAGAAGATTCCGAGGTCTCACGTGTTCATGCGGTAGTCCAGTCGCTGTCGGGCGGCTGGTGCGTTCGTGACGTCACGTCTCGCAACGGCACGTTCGTCAACGGTGAGCGCATCCGTGGTGAGCGTCCGATCCACGACGGCGACGAGGTCCGCATCGGGCGCACCCGGATCGTGATCCGCCAGACCGGCGAGGGGGACGTGTTCGCGACGTCGACGGCCGCGCCGGTTCCGGAGCTCACCCGGCGCGAGCGCGACGTACTCCATTCGCTGTTCCTCACGGCCGGAAGTGGTGAGGTGTTCACCGAACCGGCCTCGACCAGGCAGATGGCCGACGCCCTTTTTGTCAGCGAGGCTGCGGTGAAGCAGCACCTCGCGAACCTCTACGACAAGTTCGCTATCCGCGACGGCGATCGTCGCCGCAGCCGGCTCGCGAACGAAGCACTGCGTCGCGGCGCAGTGCGGCTCGACGATCTGCCGCCTCCGACGCAGTCAGTTCATGGCTGACCTCCCTCCAGTGTTCCCTCCTCCCGCGTTCGGCCCTCCTGCGTTCGGGATCGACGGGCTCTTCGATCCGGTCGAGGTAGGCCGGGGCGGCATGGGGGTGGTGTACCGCGTGCAGCAACCCTTGCTGCGTCGGGAGCTTGCGTTGAAGGTCCTCATTCCGGGAGCTGATCCATCCGGCACGCAGCGACTCGCTCGTGAAGCCGCCGTCCTCGGCGCGCTTACCGGTCATCCAAACGTGGTGCCCATAATCGCAACCGGTGTGACCGCGCCGGGCGCGCCGTACCTGCTGATGCCGTTCTTCGCGGCGGGATCAGTGGCCGGCTCGTTGCGGACACGTGGTCAGCTCCCCGTCGTCGACGTGGTGCACATTGGAATTGCGATCGCAGGCGCCCTTTCGGTCGCTCACGAGGGCGGCATCGTGCACCGCGACGTAAAGCCTGAGAACATCCTGCTGTCCGACTACGGGGAGCCGATGATTGCGGACTTCGGCATAAGCAGAATCGCCGACGGCTACCAGACGACCGCGGTCCAGGTGTCGGCCACACTCGCGCACGCGGCGCCGGAGGTCATTGAAGGGCGGCCCCCGAGCGCTGCGACGGATATCTACGCATTGGCCTCGACGCTCCATCAGCTGCTTGCCGGCGAGCCGCCGTTCGCACCACGTGAGGAGGAGGCCCTGGTGGCGCTGTTCCTGCGAATCGCTCGCGATCCGGTCCCCGACCTGCGCGGGCGCGGCGTGCCGGCGTCGCTGTGCGACGTGCTCGAGTTGGCGATGCAGAAAGATCCCTCGCAACGACCCGCCACCATGGCCGAGTTCGGACGGCTGTTGCAGGTCGTCGAGCAGGGGCTCAGTGCCGGCCCGACAGTGATGGTCGGGCCTCCGACCGGGAGCGGACCGACCGCTGGTCCCGGAGCGGCTTCGGTCGAGAGGACCGGTGGAAGATCCACGGCGGCTCCGTTGGTGGGCTTTGAGCCCGGTGGAACCCAACCAGACCCGGCCCGGAAGCGAACGGTTGTCGTTGGGGTTTGCATCGTCGTTGTCATGCTCCTCGTCGTGGCGGCCGTGGCCTTCCGGAGCAGGAGTAAGAACGTAGCCCTAAGCAACGACGGCACCAGGGGCACAGTTGAGTCCACCGTCGCCGGGCCTTCGAGCACCGGCGTCGCTACGCCCGTCGCCGGCGAACAGGGATCCAACCGCTCCAACCCGCTTCCGATGGGGAATCCGGCGATCGTGGGCCCCTCGACCTCGCAATGGCGCGTGACCGTCGGCTTCGTCCAGAAGGACTTCACCTCGGAGGCGCTCGCCCCCGACTCGCGCAACACGAAGCCCGCCAAGGGAAGTCGATATGTTGCCGCCCACTTGCTGCTGGAGTACCTCGGACCGCAAGACCAGGCGCCGCCACAGAGCATCACGTTCCAGGCCTTCACGTCGAGGCGGGGGCCGATCGAGCGCACCGTGCCAGGCATCGCACCGCCCATCGATTGCTCGGTCGCCCAGACGGTTCGACGAAACGAAGCGGTACAGTGCGCGCTTCCGTTTGAACTGCGTAACGACGAGCTGGACTCGTTCGTGCTGCGGTCGACAGACCCCGAGATCTGGTTCGTCGCCTATGGCTGAGCGTTCCGAAATCCGGCGGGCCAACGTCGCGACATGATTTGACAGGTCTCTAGTGCACTGAAGCGGAAGTGCGTTGAATGTCGAGGGCGAAGAAATCCCAGTTCACAGGCAGGTTTCGCTGCTTACGACGTTCAAGGTACTTCTGCGAAGGTGCACTAGGTCTAGGGGAGGAGGGGCCGCATTCGCGAACCGAACCGCCGGGACCTTACCTAACGGTTAGGTGAGCCTTGCCGATCCGACGGGAACAACCATCCGGCGCGCCGATGGTTGCGAGGTCCCCGGTTCTTCACACTTGAACCCGGAGACCGGATCTGCCGGTTCACCCTCCGAAGGAGCCATCATGAAAACTGGACGACTGATCATTCTGCGAATTGCGGCGGCCGGGGTGGCCTCGACGCTTCTCCTGTCGCTGATCCCCGACGCGGCGACAGCGGCGCCAAAACGGGTGATCGTCAACCCGCCGGTCGTGGTGCAACCCTCCACGGTCAACCTGCCGGTCGCACTCCAACCGGCCAAGGTTCTGCTGCCGGTCGAAGTGCAGCCGTCGACGGTCAATCTGCCGGTCGCGCTCGAACCGGCCAAGGTTCTGCTGCCGGTCGAACTTGAGCCGTCCACAGTGACCCCGCCCGACGGGCTTGACGGAGCGAAGCAAGTTGCGGGCCAGATCGTGGTCAACGACGCATCGGGCGCCATCGCCATGAAGGTCCCACGTGATTGGGACCTGGTCGATCACCCGGGCCGCTACATCCAAAAGTCAGCGCTTGGCGAGGCCCCCTCCCTCGATGGCTACATGGGAATGTGGGTCGCGGTTCCGGCATTGAACGGCGCACGGGGAGCCGTAAGCTTGCGGTCCAGGCAGTTCCCCAACCGCTATCTCCGCCACCAGAACTTCCGTCTCAAACTTCATGCCACCGACAGCAGCAAATTGTTCCGCAACGACAGTTCGTTTTACGCACGCGGGGGACTGAACGGGCTCGTGGGCATGGTCAGTTTCGAGGCGACGAACATGGCCGGGTACTACATGCACTTCCGTAGCGGGCAATTGTGGATGGACAAGTCGAGTGGAAACACGGCGTTGTTCGCGAACGACGCCACGTTCCGCCAGTCGACGTCCGATCGGGGCCGCAACGACCACTTCCTGTCGCTTGAAGCGTCGAACGTCGCCAATCGGTATCTGCGCCACCGCAACGCGCTCGGTGACCTCTCGCCGGTCGACCCGGCCAGCAACCTGGACCGGGCCGACGCCACGTGGATCCAGCGTCCGGCGCTGAGTGGCGTTGCCGGTGCGGTCAGCTTCGAGTCGGTGAACTACCCGGGTACGTTCCTGCGGCACCAAAACTTCCGGCTGACGCAGCAGGGCGATGACGGATCGGACAGCAGCACGTTCCGCCTTGATGTGTCGTTCTACCCACGCTCGGGACTGGCCGGCGGATCGACGACGTCGTATGAGTCGGTCAACTTCCCGGGGAGTTTTCTCCGTCACCAGAACTTCCAGTTCTGGCTAGCCGCAAACGACGGCAGTGGGCTGTTCAGCAACGACGCGTCGTTCATCGAGCGGTTTCCCTTGTTCGTCCGGGCCGCGAGCTGCACGTCGTTCTTCCGTCAGTGGCGCAAAGGCTACGAAGACGATCAGATGATGGAACTCTGCACCTGGGTGATGGGCATCAACCAGTACTGCGCCTCGCAGGGCGCTCATCCGATGGTTGGGGTGGAGGACGATCGCCGATCGCTCGTCTGTCGGCAGAACTACCGGGAGAGCACCTTCCTCGAGGAGATCGAAGACCTCGCGACCGGAGCCTTCGCCCAGTTCATCGACGCCGTCAACGCTGCTGCACCATTCGTGACGATGGCGGTCTCGGCGGTCGCCTGCGGCTATGGAGCGATCTTTGCATGCGCCACCCTCGCCCTCGACCTCGCCCAGCGTGCCGGTGTCGTACCCGAGGGCATCGCCCGGGAAGCGCTGGAAGCAGCCGACCAGGTCGCCAAGTGCGCCGACGGAGACATCGTCGCCTGTGCCCAGGTCGGCTCCAAGGGCGCCCGGGCCGCCGGCGTGAAGATCCCCGGGGACGAAATTGCTAAAGCAGTCGACAACGGCCAGAAGTGCTTGGCCCAGGACTTCAAAGCCTGCGCCGCCCTCGGACTCATGGCCGCCGACGCCGCCGGGATACCCGTCGGCCTCGGACACAATGACGTGGCCGACGGAATCGACTGCTCCTTCGGCGACAACCAGGCGTGCGTAGCGCTGGCGCAGCGGGCCGTGCAGGCCGGCACCGGCGTTCCGCTCGGCGGCGTCCGAAACGGGGTCGACAACGCCCGCAAGTGCGCCGCCGGGGAAGTGGAGGCGTGCATCTCCCTCGGCCGGGACCTCGTCGCTGCGACCGCCTGACAATGGGCGGGGTTCAATTCCCCTCGGTTTTCCAAAGGAGCCCCCCTGCCAGGCAGGGGGGCTTCGCTTTCTCGCCCCCGCTTGGGGATAAACGACCTTCCGAGAAACTCATCTCTTGTGTCATGAGGCGGCGGGAACGAACGAACCGGCTCACCATGCCGGGTTGTCTGCCGGGGCGACCACCGAGTTGGCTGTGGGGTTCGTTGACCTGGTTGGAATGACCGAGACCGCGTCGGTGGGGGTGAGGTGCTGGTTTCATCGAGGCCGGTGACCAAGTAGCCGAGAGAGCGCATATTCGGGCGAGCGGCGTCTGAAGGGCATCGGAGTTGTCCGTGTCTGACCTGGTGCGCAATTTGGACGAGCCGGTGTGATCCCACTGCACGGCCTCACTCCGCCATAACGTCACTGTGACGTTATGAGGTCTCTCGCGGCGGGCGAGCGGAGCTTACGGAGTCCGTCCCCACGCACCCGTTCCGTTACCCATCCTCGTCTTCGGGTACGAAGACGCGATGCTTCACGATGCGTGGAGCCATGCCTTGATCGCGTCACGCACCACCGCTGAAGGGGTGGAGTGTTCGGTAGCGGCTCGCTCGACGGTTGTCTTGCCAGAACATCCAGTTGTCAATCGCAATCGGAGCCCGAAGGCAGAAGGTAATCCGCCCATAATAATAGTTATGTAAAGTAAGAGTCGCCTGAGTGAGGTCCGAAGAATGTGTTCCGTCGTCCCCCGCCTAAGTTCGAGCCGGTTGAGGTAGGAACATTATTGTGGCTAGATAAAGTTACAAGAAAGCGCCATACTGGGACGATGGAAGCTGGCATCAAAGACCTACGAGACCACCTCAGTCGATACCTTGACGTTGTGCGAGGCGGCCACGAGGTGACGGTCACCGACCACGGAACTGCCGTTGCACGACTTGTCCCGGTGGACCGGCCCCGTCCATTGGACCGTCTCATCGCCGAAGGGCTGGTAACGCCCGCCCCACTCCGGAAGCGCCCTCGTCCCGCCGGACGAGGGATAACGGCGAAGGGCACCGTCAGCGATCTCGTTGCCGATCAACGCCAGTGATCGCATACTTCGACACCTCCGCGGTCATCCCGCTCATCATCAACGAACCGTCGAGTGACCGTTGCAATCGGCTGTGGAACGATTCATCGCGTGTTGTCAGCGTCCGACTTCTTTACCCGGAGGCCCGAGCCGCACTTGCCAAGGCCGAGCGCATGGGGAGGCTCAGCGCTACACAGCGGTCGACGGCGGTTGTCGAACTCGAATCGATCATTGCCGAGGTCGACCAGATCGAGGTCACCGAAGCGCTCGCACGCCGGGGCGGTGAACTCGCCCAGGCCTACGGTCTGCGCGGGTACGACGCAGTCCACCTTGCTGCAGCTTCAGCGGTCGCCGATTCTGACGTCGTCCTGGTGACGGGTGATTCTGTTCTGGCGAACGCTGCGAACTCGATCGGCATTGCTGTGTCCATCACCAACACATAACGCTCATTCACCGGCTCATTCACCGGCTCATTCTATGGGTACGTATTCGACACCGATCAGGTCGTACGTTCGACGAGCGTGTTGACCGCGAGTGAGCAGGCGAGGGGCATTCACGCGGGGCCTCGCCAACGAGGACGTCATCGACCGCCAAGGCGTCGCGATTGGTAGAACGGCACTCCGGGCGGTGGAGCCTATTTCATACTCGTAGGCGTTTGTGACCTGATGGTGCTGGGCCAGCGTGCGGGTCGTGAGTGCACGTCGTCGCAAAAAGGGGCATGCTTGCAAAATGAATATCGTGTTGTTGGTTGGCCGTGTCAGCGATCGCCCCTTTCGGCCGGGAAACGCCGAACGCCTCGTGGTGCGGGTCGACGTGCCGTCACCCCGACGATCGGGCCACGTCGACGAAATCGAGTTCCACTGCTTTGGTGCGGTCGCCACGAACGTTGAAAGCCATGTGCGCCTAGGAGACACCGTGGAGGTTCGGGGACGGGTGGAGCACCGTATCGGTCGCGACGATCAGGGGGAGTACGACGACATTCGAATTGTCGGCGACGACGTGGTTGTGGTCCGTTCGGTCGCTCATCGGGGCACCGGAGAAGATGGCGCCATCCGCTCCCCTTCCTGCGACGGCACACAGTGTGCGGATCTTGACTACGTCGAAGGCGTGGTGAAGGCGTTCAGGGCCAACCAGAACTACGGGTTCATCGAGACCCCGAACATCGAAGGTGACGTGTTCTTCATGGCCCGCGATGTACATGGGACTTCGCTACCCAAGCAGGGCGACACCGTTCGCTTCGTACTGCAGACTCGCCAGAAGGGCCACGGGGCTGCCCACATTTCCGTTGTCGGCGAGTAAGACGCGGTTGGTCCCTGCAGGACTGTGACGCTTCAAGGACACACAGCCCCTGGACCCGAATCGGATCCCGAGAACAGATGCTTGTTGCGACCGCACCACTAGAATGGCGAGCATGTCCAAACTCGTCTTCACCCAAGAGCAACTGCTAAGTGAGCATGCGTATGCCAAACCGCACATTGCCGGGAGTCGGCGCATGCACGGCGGCATTTCCGACGACGGTACCTACGTGCCGCCCCGGTCGCTCGGGCGCACGGTAGCCCTGGAAGTGTGGGCGGCGGCACTGCTTCGGCGAGGCGGTGACCTGTTCGACGCCAACTCGTCCCTACTCAGTGGTGACCGGATCCCGACGGTCGAGCAGTCGCAGATTCTGCTTCGCCACGGGCTCGGTGAAACATTCTGGAATACGCTGACGATCACCGGGAAGATCGAAGCAAAGGGTAGGCTGCTCGCTGAGGTGCAGTTTCCCGACCTTCAACCGTTCATAGTCGACGACATTTCCGAAATGGCGATCGGGCATCTCAATAAGGGTCTTCTCTGGGCGCACGGCATCGACGAAGGCGGCCAGCCCGAACTCGGGATCGGCGGTCACGACGAGATGTGGTTTGTCGCACGTGACCTGGTGTTCGGCGTCAACGCGTTCCCCGACGTCGAACCGCCCGAAAACATCGCTCGCCCCGAGGCAGGGCATCGGTTCATGCCTGAGGTGTCCATGGCCGTCGAAGGCCTCCTGTCACTCGTCATGAATCTGCTGATGATCGAGTTCCGGGCGGAGATAGGTTTCGCCGCGACTCAGGCCGTTTTGCGCACGCCTGATCTCTTCGCTGACCGAAGGGCCGACGCCGAACTCGCGGCAGAAATCGTGGAGCGAATCCGTACCGATGAGACGATTCATGTCTCGTCGCTCCAGCTGTATCTAGGCGAGCTCCAGATGGTGCGATTTCGCACCGAAGCGGGCGGAGAAATCAGTGGCGCAGAACTCATCGACCGTTTCTGGAAGGGGCTCGTGCGATGGGCGACCGTTGATCAACCGAAACAGATGGCAGCTCAGCAACGCGAACTCATCGAGAGCCGGATCAATCAGGCCGTCAACGCACCTCAGGTACTCGCCGAGTTCGCCGCGGCTGCATAAAGCAGTTCAGCGTTCGCAAAACCGCCTCAGCTCTCGCCCATCAGTTCCCGTAGCGCTCGGACTCGCTGAGCGAGGTCGTCGGGAGTTTCGGCCGTGACGGTCACGTGACCTACCTTTCGGCCCGCACGGTCCTCTTTACCATAGGCATGCATATGACATCCGGGAATGTTAAGCACACGTAACAGATTGGGAAGCGTGCCGATCGCGTTGATCATTGTCGACACACCGCGGGTGCTGATGTCGCCCAGCGGCAAACCCATGACCGCACGTACGTGTTGCTCGAACTGACTCGTCGTCGAGCCTTCGATCGTCCAATGACCCGTGTTGTGCACTCGCGGGGCGAACTCATTGACGACCAGCGCGTCGTTCACATCGAAGAGTTCGATGCCGACAACGCCAACGTAGTTGAGCCGACGGAGCAGCGTCGAGGCGATGTGCTCGGCGTCGGCCAGCATCGCCTCGGAGACTATTGCCGGAGCAACCGTTTGCCGCAGAATGCCATCGACGTGAACATTTTCCACTAGCGGGTAACACACAATGTCGCCGGCAGTGTTTCGGGCCGCAACGATTGAGAGCTCGCGTTTGAACGCAACCAGCCCCTCAACGATCGGGTCCGGAAGTTCGGAAACGGCA
>JANMZO010000106.1:0-4361 GCA_031383405.1 Acidimicrobiia bacterium
GCTCACCACCGCCAAAGCACAACGGTGGGCGCCTGCCGAGATCATCAAAGTACTATTGATCGCCGAAGAAACCGGCCGAGACCACTCCACCACCAACAACCGGCGACGCAAAGCACGGCTCCCAACCGGAAAAACGTTCGACGTCTGGGACCCGAAAATCTCCTCGATCCCCGCCCCAACCCAAGACGGCCTCCGCACCCTCGAATGGGTTAGCCGACACGAAAACGTCGTCGTGTGCGGACCATCGGGCACCGGCAAATCAATGTTCCTCGAAGCCCTCGGCCACGCCGTGATCGACAACGGCGGAACGGTGGCCTGGTTCAATGTCGAGCAACTCGGCGCCCTCGTCCGCGCCCATCGCGTCGACGACACCATCATCAAAGCCATCACCCCGATCCTGCGCGCCGACTTGATCTGCGTCGACGACATTGGACTACTCCCGCTTTCAGCCGACGCCGCCGAAGGCGTCTACCGCCTCATCGACGCCGCCTACGAACGACGAGCCGTCGCCATCTCATCCAACCTCCACCCATCCGGGTTCGACGAACTCATGCCCCGCACCATCGCCACCGCCCACGTCGACCGACTCCTCCACCACGCCCACGTCATCGTCACCAACCGGCGACTCCGTCCGTCTCGCCCAAGCCACCACCGGCAAGGGGGTCAAGCCCCTCGGCAACTAACACCCACCCCCGCCGGGGAAAACCACGACCACACGCGGGGAAAACTCATGACCATACGCGGGGAAATCCGCCGGCCGCCCACGGGGGATTCTCACTGGCCGTTGACAAAAGACAAGGCGCGCACGCTGTTAACAACCGATCCAGGGCGATTGAGGGGTGAGATTGCTGCCGTGGTACCAGTTCGACTTCAGGTTCCGGTTTATGGTCAATTTGACACACATCTTGCGCAGCGGGGTTGCATTTGGCGCGCTCGAAGGGTACGGGTACGATCGCATTCGTCGAACAACTATTGGCGACCATCTGAAAGCGGGCAGCAAAATGAGGGCACCAAACAATCGCCTAACATTAAAGATTTTTTTTGCGGCGGTCCTCAGCATGGGATTACTCCCGATAGTCGCTGGACGAGCGGATGCGTCAAGTACCACGATGACTCTCGGAGGACACCTGAGTTCGGAAGTGCAGGGTGGTCTAACGATTAATTCCAACTGCGAAGCGAACGGGGCCACAATGACCTTCGCTCACGATGCGGCCTTCGTTGCGCTGCCCTTCGGCGCAGGTCCCGGTCCAATCGGCTTTGCATCAGGTACTGTCACATCGTCAGGCAGCGTGACATCGGGACCGTTGACCGGAACGATCGAAAGCACTAGGGGCGGACCTCGCGGGGCAATCACAGACTTCAACATGGGTCCCATCGAATTTAGCAGTGCGGCGGGCACAGCAAACGTCCACTACACGCCCTCCTCAGGGGTAGTTCAATGCGCCAACTACGCCAACACGGACCTGTCCGGCTTGTACACCGCGAGCTACCTAAATGCGCTGGTTGGCTGCACGCGCGTGGATGGCTGGGACCGGTTCATTTACTCCGCGGGCACCTACGAGGCTCTGATCACGTCGGCGCTTGCTGGTGGAGGTTCAGTGGTGGAACGGGGGCGCTACGAACATGCGCTGCAACACCAACTACTGGATTGCACTCGTTTGGGCGGATCTCGTTGGCTCGTCACGAATATGGACGTCTTCTACTATCCCGAGAGCCGTGAAGAACGTGACTCGGTCGGTCCTTTGGTTACTGGAACGCCGAGCCGACCACCGAATGCGAACGGCTGGTATCGGGCTCCTCTAACAATCGACTGGTATTCGGCTGATCCTGCACCGTCGTCAGGAACACCTTCTGACCCATCGGATACTGAGGCCTCGACGCAAGGCGCGAACGTCTCCTACCAGAGCGATCCGAGCTGCGACCCTGCAGGCAATTGTTCGACGGGACTACTCTCGCTTTCTCTGGACTCAGTTCCGCCGACGATTAGCGGGTCAGCGTCTCCGGTAGCCAACAGTCTCGGCTGGAACAACACGCCAGTGGTGCTCACCTTCGCATGCAATGATGAAATGTCCGGTATTGCGACGTGCTCCAGCCCGGTCACCATCGACGAGACTTCGGGCACCAACACCATCGGAACCTCAACGGATCGTGCAGGGAACACGGCGGGCGTATCTGTTGGACCAGTAAAGGTCGATATCACTGCTCCAATGGTGGATCTCCTCGGCAATGCCGGCACATACCGGGCCGATCAGGCGTTGAGTGTCTCGTGCCGGGCTACCGACAACCTATCGGGCATCGCGACCCAGAACTGTCCAGTGTTGCCAGCAGTCGCAGGAGCGCTTTCGCTCGGTTTTCACTCTTACCAGGTAAGTGCATTCGACAACGCTGGGAACTTCACCACAAAAGCCCTTTCGTTCACAGTAACCCGCGGACTTGCGCTGACCACGGATCAATGCAAGAACGGTGGTTGGGCTAACCTTGTCGACGACCTCGGACGCGGATTCTCAAACCAAGGCGACTGCGTGAGCTTTGTGGCAACGGGAGGCAGGAATAAGGCGAAGGGTTGAAAGCGCCTCTGTCAAGGCGGGGGCCACGGGGCGGCCCACATCTCGATAGTCGAGGAGTAAGGGGCGGCGGGTCCGTGTCGGCCCACCGTTGCGGGTGTCGGGAACGGGTGTTAGCGGCGCTCCGCCGATAGGATCTCGCTATGTCGAAACTCGCCTTCACTCAAGAGGAACTCCTAAGCTAAGTGAGCACACCTATGCCCAGCCGCAACGGTCGGCGGCCGCAGGATGCACGGCGGCTTGCTGGCCGATGGACCTATGTGCCACCCAGGTCGCTCGGACGCACGGTCGCTCTTGACGCATGGACAGCGGCGCTGCGGCAACGAGGAGGCGGTCTTTTCGACGCGGACTCATCCCTCCTCGACGGTGACCGGATTCCAACCGTCGAGCAGTCGCAGATCCTGCTTCGTCATGGGCTTGGCGAAACGTTCTGGAACACGCTGACGATCACCGGAAAGATCGAGGCAAAGGGGAGGTTGCTCGCCGAGGTGCAATTTCCCGACCTGCAGCCGTACATCGTCGACGACATTTCCGAAATGGCTATCGGGCACCTCAATCGCGGTCTTCTCTGGGCCCACGGTATTGACGAAGGCGGCCAGCCTGAGCTTGGGATCGGCGGTCACGATGAGATGTGGTTTGTCGCCCGTGACCTGGTGTTCGGTGTCGACGCGTTCCCCGACGTCGAACCGCCGGAGAACATCGCCCGCCCCGAAGCGGGCCAGCAGTTCATGCCTGAGGTTTCAATGGCTGTCGAAGGCCTGCTGTCGCTTGTCATGAATCTCCTGATGATCGAGTTCCGGGCTGAGATTGGTTTCGCCGCCACCCAAGCCATTTTGCGGACTCCGGATCTCTTCGCGGACCGACGGGCCGACGCTGAACTTGCCGCGGAAATCGTTGAACGGATCCGTACCGATGAGACAATTCACGTGACGTCGCTTCAGTTGTACCTCGGTGAACTGCAGACGGTCCGATTCCGTACGGAGACCGGAGGAGAAATCAGCGGTGCTGAGCCCATCAACCGTTTCTGGAACGGTCTCGTGCGATGGGCAACCACCGACCAACCCCGCCAACTTGCGGCCCAACAACGCGAGTTGATCGAAAGCCGCATAAATCAGGCGGTCAACGCTTCTCAGGTACTCGCCGAGTTCGCCGCAGCTGCATAGGGCCGTTCTGGAATCGCATTGCTGGCGTCAGTTTTTGCCGACCAGTTCCAGAAGAGCTTTGACGCGATGATCGAGTTCGTCGGGAGTCTCGGCCGTGACGGTCACGTGACCGACCTTTCGGCCGGTGCGGTCCTCCTTACCGTATGCATGCATATGACATCCCGGAATGGTAAGCACACGTAACAGGTCGGGAAGCGTGCCGATCGCGTTGATCATCGTCGAGACACCGCGGGTGCTGACGTCGCCCAGCGGCAGACCCATGACCGCACGAACGTGTTGCTCGAACTGACTCGTCGTCGAGCCTTCGATCGTCCAATGGCTCGTGTTGTGAACCCGCGGCGCGAACTCGTTGACGACCAGCTCGCCATTGACATCGAAGAGCGCGATGCCCACAACGCCGACGTAGTCAAGCCTATTGAGCAGCGTCGACGCGATGTGCCCGGCGTCGGCCAGCCACGCCCCGGTGACGGTGGCCGGAGCAACCGTTTGCCGGAGAATGCCATCGACGTGAACATTTTCCACTAGCGGGTAACACACAATGTCGCCGGCAGTGTTTCGGGCCGCAACGATTGAGAGCTCGCGTTTGAACGCAACCAGCCCCTCAACGATCGGGTCCGGAAGTTCGGAAACGGCA
>JANMZO010000452.1:0-2489 GCA_031383405.1 Acidimicrobiia bacterium
GACCTGGCGATGACGGGTGGATCGGCATCGGCAACCGCATTCCCCTCTGATGACCCTCTACCAGGTGCCGCCCGGTCTCCTCCCCGACGAGGCCATCTGGGCGAACTCACAGCCACGCGCGTCTTCGGTCGGGGGGCCGTCCAGGCGGTGCAAACCACCCAAACCCCGTGGGCCCGCCTTCTCGTAACGTCACCCCCGGCTTCGGCGACACGATTGCCACTGGGGCGCCACGTTGCGGCCGGAGTGCGACACATCCGCAACCTGACACCGGAGCCGCAACCGTCAGCAATCAAAGTTCAGTGACCTGCCCAGCTCCAACGTTGCGGAACGCCCATCCGCGTGACCGTCGAATCGGTGCGCCGCGCACCAGTTGCCGCCGAAGCCGCCGCCGAAGTTGCCTCCGAAGCCGCCGTCGAATCGGTGCGCCGCGCACCAGTTGCCGCCGAAGCCGCCGCCGAAGTTGCCGCCGAAGCCGCCGCCGATCTGGCCGCCGACGGTGTCGTGTACGCAGAGGTTCGATTTGCCCCGGAACTCCAGGTAGTAAGCGGCCTGCCGCTTGAAGCCGTTGTCGACGCGGTGCAAAGCGGCTTCCGGTCCGGGGAGGCAACCGCGAAAGGCGATGGAGATCGGCCCCGTACCGACGATGGCCGATCATGCTTCATTCCGCACTTGCGCATGCTCGTTTCGAACTCGCGGCGCTGCGACTTCCTCAAGTTCCCCGACGCACGTGACGAAGTTTACCGGATACGGACTGTGAGACAGGGTCGCGAAATGGCGTTCGACCGCCGTTCCAGAACCTGAGTTCGCAACGATTCGCCAAGGAGGTGCTCAGCGCGTGCAACCCATCATTGTCGCATCCATGTCCGGTCGCTCACCGCTGTGGCTCCAGGGCCTGTCCAACACGAACCCGTCGACCCGCGCCTTTCTTTTCTATTCGCTGGTGCTCATCGCCTTTGGCCTGTACTCGGTGATCAACCGGGCGCTTTTGAGTTCGAACATTTCGCCGAAGATGACTCCGGTGTCATTGCGCGATGAGCCGCCCGCGGTCGTCAACTTGTTGATCAATGACCTCGACAACTCCGCCGACGCGCCGACGTCGGTACTGCTCCACCTCGCCCACCGCGACTACTACGCAATCGAGATCTCCGATGACGGCATCGAGACCGTCGGCAAGAAGCCCAAGCGGCCGGAAACACCGCTTCGGGACTACGAAACAGCTGTTCTGGAACTCGTTGACCTCGCCGTCGATCAATGCGGCACCACCGACAGCGACACCGTCACCAATACCCTCAACGTCACCCGCGCAATCACGATCGAAGAACTTCAGGCGTATTGTCGTGCGTACAATGCCGCCAACCCCGAATGGTGGGAGTCGTTCCGCAAGTCGGTCGTCGATCACGCGCTCGACCTGAAGCTCGTTTCGCGCCGGTGCAGCCCAATGACGGTCGGCCTCCTGCGGATATTGGCGCTGGTTGTCGTCGGCATCGGGGTTACGACGCTCGGCCACTCGTCCGAACCGCGGCCGAGCGATCCCCAGAGCTGGGCCGTCGGAATTTTTGCCACGAGCGCCGTTCTCACGTTCCTCGCCCTGTCCAGACTCGATCTCGAAGAACTCCGGTACACGCGGTCCGGAAGCGAAGCGACGGCAGACTGGTTGGGCACCCGTTCGACGATGCAGCACGTCGGCTCGTTCTCGGAACTCGGGCCGTCGACGATCAACATCTGGGGCGACCGGATGTTCTACGCGACCTCGACGGGCATCGCGCGGGAAACGTCCCGTCAGCTCACGCTGGTCGAAGGCGACGCAACCGAAGTCTGGTACGTGATGAACGACCGCTGGCATCACACGAAAGCCAAGGTCCCCAGGGTCAACGGCTGGGGCCGGTCGCCGTGGAAGTTGCTGCGAGATTCGGCCATCCCCTTTCTCGTGAGTGCCGCCGCGTCGAGTTCCGTGCTGGCCATCTTGTGGTTCGGCAAGATGCAATCGGCCAGCGGAAGGAAGATCGGTGTCAGCGGCGCTATCGATCACGGGTTGCACTTCCCGCAGCGTCTGTCGTTCTCAGCGGTTCCCCAGGTCGTCGCCCTCGCCGCATTCGGCGGACTTCTGTGGGTGCTGCGCCGTCACCTGCGTTTGGCGACGCCGGTGTACCACGCGTTCCTCGACATCTTCATGAGCCGCCGGGAGCAGGGTGTAATCGCCTACGACAAAGATGGCTGGATCGGCATTGGCAACCCGCACTCCCGGTTGATGACCCTGTACCGACTGCCCCCCACCTGCACTCCGGAGCGGGGCAACCTCGTCGAACTCACCGCCAGTCGCTTCTTTGGTCAGGTACGGGCGGTCCGGGCCGTCCAGCCGCCGAAACCCCGCAAACCCGCATTTTCGTAGCCTCGGCCCTCGGCTCTCTCGGCTCTCGCGGCTCTCTCGGCTCTCTCGGCGTGTCGGCGTGTCGGTGTCGGCTCTGTCGGCGTGTGGGCGGGTCGGCGGG
>JANMZO010000115.1:0-9234 GCA_031383405.1 Acidimicrobiia bacterium
CCAAGCCCACCTACCACCACAAACCCGTCGAGGCTACGCCCCGACCCCGCTTCGCGCGCCCACACCTCGCGACCACTCAACCCATTTTCGTCTCAGAGCATATTCGGTGACTTGTTGATCACATGCCCAACAGATCGACTGGGCGATCTTGTCCCAAACATTTCCCAAACAGTCTGTGCAGTTCCGTCGCCCGGATATCTTCAACCCGGGTTGAGAATGTCCGAACAGTCGGGTTCGGCGTTGCGATGCTCACAGCTCCTGGCTGCGCGCCACTCCGATCTGCTGCTGGTTCATGCTCGGGAGCGGACGGCAACGTTGCGTTGATCTCCCGGCAGAGCACGCCGAGTAAAACTCAAGAACCTCAAGGTCGGGCCAGGTCAGACCGTCACCCCCAAATGGGGCCAAATCAGACCTGGTGGAATCTGACGGTCGTCGTTCCCCAGTTGGTCCGCGTCTGCGTTGTCGCGGTTTTCCGGTAAGCCCGGGTCCGGTGAACGAACCTGCCCCAGTCGACCGTCCTGCAGGCAAACATCTGGGAGCGAGCGTCATCTTGGCGCCGACGCTGCTGTAGCTTCGATTTCGGTCAGCGCGTTGAGTTAGTTCCTCGCCGACTTGACCACGGAGAAAACAGAACTTCCCGAGTGAACCGGATAGTGCGTGAACGGATCGAGATGGTTCAAACCGACCAGACCGACACACCCACGAACGTTGACAACCTTGGCTTCACACTGTCGAATTGTGACCATCGCGGGCGTGAATGACTTTCAATTGCAGACCAGCTTTCTGGTTATCATTACGCCTATTTCGAACTATCCTCTTTTGCAGAAACTTCTTCACGCGACCTCGGTGAACAGGATACAGGTTTGGGTCGTGAAGTGGTACGCCCCTCACTCTTGCCATCTCTTCTGCGATCTTGAGACGTGCATACGTTTCCGAAAGTATCGATGCGTCGAACATGTGGACCCTTGCTTTCCGTCGGACTTGTCTCGCAATTGAGCCTGTTCGACTTTCCCTAATTTGTCATCAGGGAAATCCCTTGATGGCAACCCGATACGTCAATCGAGATGGGATCGAAGTTCGGGAAGGCGTAGCTATTTGTACGTGCCACCACGCGAACAGTCAGCGGCGCAACTCGGTTGGCAGATCGATTTGACGCACGTCGACCGCCGCCTGTCATCAACCAACTGTCGTCGACGCGCGCGCTGCCACACCCGAGCGGATTTCACCGTCGCACACTGGGGAAGCGGGCGAAGTCGGCGCGGGCACTCAACATGTGAGGCCGTGTTCGCCAACAAGCGCAGACTCCGCGTTCCACGCGTAAGCGTCCATGGGCGTGGTTGGATTTGGGGGTGTTCGGGGGATCCACCCGCGGGTCAGCCATCGGCGTGATTGCGCGCGAAGTCGTCAACGGAGAAACGTGAGCCACCAGAGCTCACCAAACGACTGATCACGACCTGCTCCCGACACGACCGGTTAGTCGTCGCTGACTCGCCTGGTCGACGAAAATCGTCCACAAACCCCGGGGAGATTCGGTCTGACGCCAGCGTTAGCAGCGCATCGGCCTTCGGGATCGGACAGCATTCAACTCAGCGGACTTGAGCGCCGTCGAAAAGGCTAGTAGGTAACTAACGTGTGAACGAGTTCGAACTCGAAGTCGGCCCATTCGCCCAGCAAGCCGTCACTTCCGACTCGACCGGTCCATGATTGGGCTGCGCCGTAGAGATCGATCGCCAGATTGTGTGTTTTCGTGTCTTCGATATCGTCGGTCTCTTCGTCCACCAGCTCGGCGACAAGCGTGACATGCGCCGTCCTCCCAACGATCAGCGTTGACGCGTAAAGGTAGATGATGAGCCCGGAACCGACCTGACGCGATGGTTGAAAGACTTTGCGTAACGGCACCACTGAAAAGCTCCCGCCGCCCGGAACGTAGGCAACGTCGGCGATCTGCACGAAGTTCGGCTTGTCGGAAGCGAAGTCCTGAAAATCCGAGCTGAATACTGCTCGGTCCTTCACGAAACATTTCTTCACGTTGAGGTGAACCCGGTGCCTCTTCGGGAGAGACCGGAGCTCAAGTTGGATGCCGGTTTGATTGTGGTTCGGTGTGATCGTGATTGGCACTTCGTCGCTTCGCCATTCAAAATGCCGCCCCAAATCCGGCTCGAAAATCAACGCCGAGGCATGAAGGGATGTCGTGGCGGACTTTGCTTTTGGAAATCTGAACAACCCGGGTTCATCAGTTGAGAAACCGGCCGGGCAAAGACCGAGCATCACGGTTGCACCGACTACTGGTCGCAGTAGCCCTTCGGGCGACTCGTAAACCACGTATCCCGAAATGAATGCAGTGCCCGTCGACAGTTCTCGACGGTACATCGGCGTATCGACGTATCCGACTCGACGTTGGCCGTGGGGGAGCGAGTTTCCGTAGAGCCGCACGGTGTGGGGCCGTCGGGGCCCGGGGAGCCCAGCGGGGCCCTGCTCGATTGACTTGATGTCCCAAAGCTCGGCCATGTCTTCAGGTCCAACCGAGTCACCCATCGAGTCCACGTCCCGTTCCGGCTGATCGGGGTAGAGGCCTCCCACGGGAGCCACAAAGTCGTCGATGAAGAGATTGGTGATCTGATTTGCCACGTTTGCCGCGGCCCGGTCGCGTCGACGTTCCGGGTCCTGATTCTCGATGTCACGCACTTGAGTGTCATTTCCGACTGCTCGTGCTGCCGCCTCCGCGATTGACGCACCAATCGAGGTCAACCACAAGGCGAACGATTTGTTCTTCAGCAACACGTCGATCGGCGCGAAGACCATTTGGAACAAGCTGTTCCGCAAAGTTTCCCGAGCGAGCTTTCGAGTTTGGACATCGTAGGTGTACAGACCATCTCGTTCGGCCGGAACCCGACCGAACGGAACCATTCCGTCGACCACTCCGTCAGCGAGATCGGCTTGCTGTGGCAATGCCGCTTCAAGTTCAACGACGGGCGCAACCGCCGGGTTGATTTGTTGGATCGCCAGCCACACGAAGGTTGAACACACTGCCGCTTTCGAGCCCAGATGCCAACTCGCGTTGCCGTTCTTGGAGGCGTCGAGACCAATCGCGGCGTTGGAGTACGCCGCATAGCGATAGTGCGCGGGCAACGTGGCGGCGACCCGGGATACTGCTTGCAGAACCGGTTGAGCGCGGAAGGCGTTCGTTGGGTTCGACTTGATCAGCGCTGGCTCAGTTAGTGGCGGGCCCTGGAGACTCGAACTTCGCACACCCGTCCGATAGGAGACCCGCCGGATCTGATACCAACCGCGCAACAGCGGGTTCCGCTTCGCGCGCGCAATCCGATCTGCGTCGGGGTCATGGAATGACAGCCAACGTTTGCGATGGGCGCGATTCAAACGCCACAATTCGAACCCCGCGCCCACCGCATCTCCTCGGAGTGCAGAACTCGCTGCGATCCCCGGGTAGAGGGTTTCATACTGGAAGGCCGGATTGAGGGTGTTGAAACCCGTGTGAACAAGCTCCGAGAACCGTTGCGTAATGGCCCCGGGCCACCCGTATCTGACGACGTCCGGTTCCAATCCGAAAACGGGCGCGGGTTGGTCGGCGATCGTTCCGTGCCAGTAGATCGGGTTCAAGAAACGCGCTTCTTCGGCTGTGCAGTGCCGAAACGTGCGGCCGTGATCGACCGCCATTACAACGTGGTCGTATCGCTGTTCGATCTGGTCAAACAGACCCCCAAGAATCGACGGGCGCTGGACGGGATCAACCAGCAACTCTCCGGGAAGCATCTGCGGCGACCCCCAGTCCCATCGTTTCGCGGTCATGCCGGTCGGCACACACGTCTCAGGGTCAGCGTCGTCGCAGTGCGTTTCGCTGCACTCCGTTGACGTCGATTGCGCATACGTGATTGACCAGTGCGCATAGTAAAACGCCGGCACGTCCGAGGCGCCGCGACCGATCGTCAGCTCCACCCAGTCGCCGGACGCGAGGTCTACATGTTCACGCAGGCTTCGCACGACGTTGTTCGCTACCGGGAACGCTGGCACCGACGGAGCATCCCAAAGCTGCTCGACGGTGGATTCCAGATAATCGAGATCAACACACTCGGTCACGATCATTGGGATACCTTCGAGCGGCCGCTGCGGCGCGTCGAGACGAATCGACAGTCCGGTTCCCTGCTCGAGAAGTTCCCTCCCGACGAATCCCGGGACCAAGATCTCATGATCCGTGATTCCCCGTTCACCCCCGTGGAACACGTCCACGTCCAGATGAAACACTTCCCCCGATTCCTCGTTGTACGACGATACAAGCGCGTCAGCAAGCAGAACACGATCGGTCGTCCGGTTGATAGGTGTCCCGGGGACCCGTTCGACAACATCGAACACGTCGTCTGCGAGTGTGCCGTGGACGATGACGCGTCGGCCGAGTAACCCCAGAATGGGGGAAACAAACATACGCGGATCCGGCGGTCGGATCCAGAGGGGGACGGCTCGCTCATCCTCCCCGAGTACCGAGGTGTCGTCGGGAATAAACGACAATTCGAACGTCGTCGCCTCGTCCCATTCGACGTCGACGATCCGCGTGACGTCAATTTGAGGCGTCGAAGCTCGAAATGTTGTCGTGCCCGAATAGGCGACGGCGTCGACGATCACACCTACGACTGACACAGATCGAGGATTGCTTAGGGACAAAATGGTCATGTCGACAACGTAGAGCTTGCGCGGTCCTACCGTCATCGGGGAAACCCCTACCAAATGCACGCATAGGGGTTTCCCTGATGCGGTCACCGCTCAGTGACAAGCACACTCGCAGCGTCTCTTCGATCACGGATAGACGACGGAAGAACCAGTGCACAATCGAAAGAAGAACGCGACATGCAAACACACATTCGCAGCAAACTTGCTGCGGCGCTCGCAATGATCACGGTGATGGCCATCCCCGGCCAAGGTCAGGCCGCCACCAACCCGAAGCCAGGAGCGGCCTGCACGAAGGCGAAACTCAACACGACCGTCGGACAGCTCGTCTGCACGACAGTGGGTAAGAAGTACCAGTGGAAAGTCTTAGCGTCACCGACCAGCGCTGCACCGGCGAAGGCTCCAGCCGCTCCGGCCCAGAACGATCCTGCGTTGAAAGCTGCGCTGGAAACTGCCATCGGCGGAGCGATCACCTACAACGGAACGTGCGGGTTTCTCTATGGCTGCAACGCAAAGGTGGCTTTTCCCGATGCGGATCCTGCGGTACCGAGCCTGCTGTCGATCGGCGGGATGCCGGTCGAAGTCTTCCAGAACCAGCTGGTTGGCCGGCAGTTGGTCCCGCTGGACAATGCCGGCTTCAAGGCCTGGTCGGACGACAAGCGCGCGGTGTACTTCATGCCCACACGCCCTATCGACAAATACACCACCCACTACGAAGTTCGCCTGACAATCACCTCGGGCGTACCGAATGGCTCTCCGGTTTTCGCCAGCCGGAACGAGCGCCTCCTGGCGGTGGCAAAGGTCTTTGAATCGTTCGTTTCCCAATCCCGATCCTGACGCACACAGGCGAGATACCGACGGGAACCCTCGGGTGCGAACCCGAGGGTTCTGACAATCGCAATTGGCCCCAAGTTCATGCCATCATTTGGCGGTGGGTGGCGCATCTTCGCTGGCGGGTAGGTTCCAAGAACGCTCGGTATTGACCGGGTTGATCAAGGGCGGGGGCGTACTGGTTCTCTCCGGGGAACCGGGTTCCGGCAAAACGACCCTCCTTGATTGGGCCGCCGCGAACGCGCGAACCGCCGGCCGTCGCGTCGTGTCGTGTCATCCGGCCGCGCTTGAGTCCTCGATCGCGCTAAGTGCGCTGAGCGGGTTCCTGGTCGATCTGGACGCAGACATCGCGGAAATGCCCGACGAAGAACGCACGACCCTGCGCAATGTTGCCGACGGTTCGAGCCGGGTGGACCGCTCCGACACGCGCCAGGCGGTCACCTCACTTCTCGGCCATATGGGCGACAAGCAGCCGCTGTTGTTCATCATCGACGACCTCCAATGGATCGACGAGGTTTCAAGTGAGATCCTCGCCTACGCGATTCGACGCACGCTGCGCAGCCACGCCGTGTTGGCGTCGTTTCGCACCGGCGCCGCGCCTGCTCTGGCCGACGCGCTCGTGCGACTTCCCGGAGCGGAATCGCTTCCGCTCGGGCCAATGAGCGAAATCGAGCTTGCCGATGTCGCCGCACAAATGCTCGGCGGACCGGTGCCCGCATGCCTTACTGTCAGCCGTTTGGCCCAGGGCAGCCCGCTTCGAGCCCGTGAACTCGCCCGGCTGTGTCGATCCAACCCGGCCGCGATCCTGCAACTGCAACACATAGCGACCGACGTGAACCCGTTTCGTATCAGTGTGCAGGACTGGCCGATCGATCGACTGCAGGTCTTGTTTGCTGGTCTCCACCTGCGAGATGGCCGAGTCGACATCTTGAACAACATCTTTGGACGCGACAAGGTGTCGACGGTGCTCGCCGACCCTCAGGTTCGGCTGCTGACGAACGTCGATGGCCGCTCGTTGACTGCCTGCCATGCGCTCTTCGTCGATGCCGTGTCGGCCTCAATCCCATTGTCGTTGCGCTCCCACACGCACGCCATGATCGTTGATCACGTCGACGACCCGGTGGAGAAGGCCCGTCATCTCTCGCTGTCCGACGCTCCCGTCTCGATCGCAACCGCGGAACGTATTCTTGAGGGATCCAAGTTCGCCCACGACCTGGGCTCTACCGTGCTGGCCCATCAACTCGCATCGCGGGTGCCCGATTTCCTCCCGGCGCAAGCGCACGAACAGCGATCTCGTTCCCAGCTGTGGCTGGCTCACATGGAATACCGTGAAAACGAGGACGCTGCGGCCGCACGCCGGCTGACTGAACTCGTCGACTCGCTCCCGGCAAGCCCTACCCGTACCGACGCCCAGCTGATACTGGCGAACATCGAGGCGTGGTCCCTCGACGTCACCAAAGGAGTCGATCGGTACCTGTCGGTCATGGGCGATGAGGCGGCCAACGCAGCCCAGCGCGCCACTGCAGCCACCCACCTGGCCATCCTGAGTTTGGGCGGCGGCAGCGCCGAGGACGCGTACCAGTTGGCCGAACACTCCGTTGAACTCGCTTCACCCATCGAAGGGCAGCTTCTTGCTGAGGCTGAGGCCATCCTCGTTGCCGCGAGTTTCTTCACCGGACGCGGACCGCGCCTTGATTTGCTCGATCAAGCGCTCAAACGGGAAGACCTTCGCCAGCCGCTCAGTTTACAGGGCCCGCCCCTGCAATGGGCGCCATTCATATGGGTGTGGTGCGGCGACGGACGCGCTGAGCAGGGCTTCGTCGACCGACGACGGTTTCTCAGTGGTTTGGGCTACGCGTCGGCCCTTTCCCTTTCGCTGTCCCTCGAGACCCGCTTGCTCCTCGAATCAGGACACCGAGACGACGCCGAAGGACTCGTGCGCCGAAGCCGCGAGTTTGCCGAGTTCGAACATGGGATCGTCGACGCCATGGTGTCAATTGCCGAAGCCCGGCTACGGATCCACCTCGGGGGCGACGATGCCAAAGCCTTCGCCGAACTCGACCACGCCGACGACTACCTCGACACCATGGCATTCGGTTTCGGATGGATCGAAAGCGCCACGGTCCGGATGGCTGCGCTGGTTCGGACCGATCTGCCCGAGGCAGTTCGATTCGGATTGCACGCCTTTGACCGCCATTGGGCCAGAGGCATTGTCGAACCGGCCGTCATTCCGGGCATCTCTGACCTCATAGAGGCTCTCGTCGTAATTCAACACTCACGGCAACACGAAGTCCTCGGATTGTTCGATCAGTTGCCCGACGGTCGGAATGATTTCCGACGGCTCCGGCAATGGCGCGATGCGTGCGTTGAGGCCAATCAGGGCGAGCGATCTACTGTCCTTTTGCTGGTGAGCTTTGCTGAAGCTCGCGTGGCTGCGGGCGACCGGTTCTGGGCGGCCCGCGCATTCCTTCATGCCGGTCGTTGCGAACGGCGCAAAGGTCGCCGCAAAGATGCACGAGCCTTCGCTACTCACGCAGTGGCGCTCTTCCGGGCGATTGACGCCGGCGCTTGGGTGGAGGCGGCCGAACTCGAACTGAGCCGCGTGGAACCACGTACACCTATGGTAGGTACGCTTACTAACAACGAACAACAGGTGGCTGGACTCGTATCGCAGGGCATGACCAACAAACAGGTCGCAGCAAAGCTGTTCGTGTCTGAAAAGACAGTGGAGGCCGTGCTCTCAGCCGCCTACCGCAAGCTCGGTATAGCCCGACGAGGCCAATTGGCGAATGCGCTCCGCGAGCACGGCTATCCACCCGAGTGATGCTGACCCTAAGCGGCGATTCGCCGTTTGCGTCCATCGCAGCCCATCATCGAGCGCGTTGCAGGAGAACGACCGTCTGCCGAGGTTGGGCCGTGTCAAGTTGTCGTCCATCGAACGCTGTAGGGACCGGTCGAACCTTGCCGTGAGTACACGATCAGGCGGTACCTTCCCGCGTCGGCGAACACGATCGGCCCGATCGATTGGCACGTAGTCCGAATCCCCGATGGAAGCGGCTGACCAGTTAAGTCCTCGATCTGCATTACGTGGATGTTTTGCAGTGGCAACCCGGACGGACACAAGCTGCCGGGACGAAAGTAGCCGACCTCGCCCGCCGACACGGTGAAGAGGTACGTGTGCCGCTCCCCCGCAGTCGTCACGTCACCGGTGGTCAACGCATCCTTGACGAGGGGCAGAACTTCGTCGGGATTTGATTGGAGCCACTCGAACGAGTATGGCCCCGTTGACCCATTCGACGAGAAGACGACGAGCCGAAACGACCCGGCGACGGGAAACGCAACCCGGCCCAGATCGGTACAGGAACGGCCGAATGCCTGAGTCAACCACGTGGGTGTACGCCCTTCGGAATCTTCAATCCTCCAAAAGTTGTCCGAAGTGCATGGCAATGGGGAAGTCGAGCGAAAATACCCGAATTCGCCGGCCGCGACCTCGAAGATATAGATATCACGCTCTCCCGGGTTGGCGATTTCTCCTGAAATCGGCACTCCTTTGGAGATCGAAATTACCGCTGATGGTCCCGTGGCCAGCCAATCAAAACTGTACGGACCCGTCGACCCCTCAAACGAATACACCACAACCCGATACACACCCCCAACCGCAAACTCCACCCGACCCAAATCACGACACGCATAATGCACCGGCCGCGACACCAACAACCTCCCCGA
>JANMZO010000005.1:0-1729 GCA_031383405.1 Acidimicrobiia bacterium
GTCGTCGTAGGACAGCGCCTGGCTGAGCGCCCGGGGGACCTGGCCGACCTCAGCCGCTACTTCGGCGTCAGCGCCGTGGTCGTCGAACGGCTCTGCGAACCGGTGCCCTCCGCCTGACGCAACGCCTCACGACCGTCAGGCGAACCGAAACGACGGCGGACGCTTCTCCAGAAACGCGCGCATTGCCTCAGGATGGTCGGCTGTCTGGCTGAGGAGGATCTGGTTGCGGTTCTCGATATCGATGCCGGCCTGCATCGACGGGATTTCAAGCTGGCTCCACATGACCTCCTTCGTCATCCAGACCCCCATCGGGCTGTTGCCGCAAATGAGGCGCGCCGTTTCCAGCGCCGAGTCAATTACGGTCCCATCGGGAACGACCTTCAGAACGAGCCCGATCCGATCGGCCTCTGCTGCGTCAACGATCCGCCCCGTAAGCAACAGTTCGAACGCCCGCGATGCTCCTATGAGACGGGGAAGCATCCAGCTCACGCCGATGTCGCAACCGGAGAGTCCGATGCGCACGAAAGCCACGTTAAATTTCGCAGAGGTTGCCGCTATCCGCACGTCGCTGGCCAGTGCCAATGCGAGCCCACCTCCGGCGGCCGGGCCGTTGACGGCCGCGATGATCGGCTTCGAGTGCGACCGCATCTGCGTGGCGAGCGTCGCAATGTGCTGTTGGACTCGCATACCGGTCGGGACGCGTCCAAGATCTTCCGTGCCTGGCAACGTTCCGTAGCCCGTCAGGTCCAGCCCGGCGCAGAAACCTCGGCCATCGCCGGTGAGCACGATGGCCCGGACCTGATTGTCTGCGTGAAGTTCGGAGAATGCATCGTGCAGATCCTGAACAAGACCCACCGTCATGGCGTTGAGCTTGCTCGGCCGCGACATCGTGACGATCGCAATAGCTCCATCGTCGACGAAACTGAGCGCGATGTTCTCAAACCGTGGAAGCGAAGGCGTTTCTGGGGTGTTCGACATGGGTCGAGTGCACCACAAGCCGAGAGACAATCCAAGTCGGCATGTCATGCCGATGCCGCAAACTCGTTGCAACAAATAATCGGCCTACAGGCCCAGTTCCAGGGCCACTTCGGTGGCCACCGCCACGAACGCGTCGATCGCGTCGTTGGTCCACTTGATACGGCCGTCGATCCGCTCCATTCCGGCACTGTGGGGGGTAAGCCCACGAACGCGGGGTGGGAGCTCAATCTGCACTCCGCCGAGCCGAGGGAGATTCGCCGGGTTGTCCGGGTGCAGGCCACGAAGCTCCGAGGGAATGTGTTCGATCTGGTCGATCATCGTAAATTCCGAAAGGGCATGGCGCAGATGGCCGGCCGCGCGAACTGCAAGTTCCCGGTTCCCACCCCCGAGGAGAAGCGACGTCCAAAGCCCCTCCCGACCGTATCCGTGGATGGCGATCACCAGGTCGACGTGACCGAGAAAGGTCGCCAGTTTCGGGGACGCATCCGGAGTCACCTTCGACGACGGAAGATGCTCCCGAAGTGGATGCTCCTGCACGACGGCGTAGAGGGAAGCGCCGCTGCGTTCAGCGGCGACGGTGGCGATCTCATCGGTTCCCCGCTCCAGGTTTCCACCGTGGAAGGCCATGAACCCGAATCTGTTACGGAGTTCACAAATCTCGGTGACGTTCGGGTGTGCCAACAGCTCAGCAAAATGCACGATTCCAACCGTAGCGGTGATCCCCACCAGATCGAGAACCCCTGTCTGCATC
>JANMZO010000009.1:0-7653 GCA_031383405.1 Acidimicrobiia bacterium
GATCTTGTTTCCAAAGCCGACGTGTTCCTGCACAACATCCGTCCTGGAAAGCCGGAGGCGATCGGACTCGGCTATGAGGAGTTGGCCGCCATCAACCCCCGGATCATTTACGCCGCCATATCCGGACTCGGCACTCATGGATCCGACGCATCGCAACCTGTCTACGACTACGTCGTCCAGGCCCGGATAGGCATGGTCGACTACCAGCGCGACGTGGCGACCGGGAAGGCTTCGCTGATCAGCCAGGTGCTCGTCGACAAAACCACGGCGCAAGCCACCGTACAGGGGGTTCTTGCGGCGCTGTATGTGCGCGAACGAACTGGCAGAGGGCAACGAATCGACCTACCGATGCTCGGCGTCGGCCTCCACTTCGAATGGTCAGATGCCATGGGTGGCTTCTTCTCACAGCTCACCCCGTCGATTCCACGCGAAGCACTCCCGCCCCACATGCTGCAGATGCCCGCCGCTGCCCTCGTTGTTGTGACCACGGCTGACGGGGGCGAGATTGCGTGCAGCCCCGCCCTTCCACCCTTCGACGGTTTTGCCATTGCCTTTGACCGGCCGGATTGGGTGCTCGACGAGCGGTTCGCCGAGAATACTCCGAGGGCCTTCAACTTTCCCGCGTTTCACGCCGAGCTCACCGAAGCAGCGCTGAACTTCAGCACTCCGGAGCTGTTGGCCAGACTCGAGTCCAACGGGGTCGCCGCCGGCCCGGTGTTACGGCGGGGCGACGTACACAACGATCCACAGATCAAGCATCTCGATCTCATCGTGGAGCGCGACACCGGTGTGATCGGCACGGTCCGGCAGCCCCGGCCGATGTGGCACTTCGGCGACACGCCCGCACAGGTGACGAGTTCGATCGGGGGCACCGGCCAGGACACCCGCGAGGTACTGACGGAGGCCGGTCTATCGGCCGAAGCCATCGACAGACTTGTCGCCTCCGGCATCGCCTTTGAAGGTTAATCAGCACACATAGCAATACCGGCAACGGCTGGACATCCGGCCGGAAGTTGGCACCACGGCGTCGGGTCGGTTCCACCGTGCGCCCGGCGAGGTCCGGATCGGGCCGATCGTAAGGTCGGTCGGGCTGATCGCGAGGTCCGGATCGGGCCGATCGCAAGGTCCGCCGGGCCGATCGAAAGGTCCGGTCGGTCCGGTCGTTTTAGGACCGGAGGCCCGCCGGCCCGTCCGGCAAAACCGCATAGGTGATTCTGGCCCTCGTCCCACCGCCGACATTCGCGAGGAGCTCAAGATCCCCACCGTCGGCCTTTGCGAGTTTGCGGGCTATCGGTAGACCCAGCCCACTTCCCGACAGTTCGGTCCGTCGGCTGTCGGCCCGCCAAAGGCGATCGAAGGCTCGCATACGCTGTTCGTCAGTCATGCCCGGCCCGTCGTCGTCTACGAAGATCTGGACCGCATCAGGCAGTGGGGTGACCGACACACGGACCCCTCCACCCGGCGACGACGCATCGAGCGCGTTGGCGATGACATTGTCGAGAATCTGGGCCAACCGATCCGCGTTCACGCGTGCCAACTGTCGCCCGACGTGACCGCGGTTCGAGAAGCTCACCGATACCCCCCGCTCGTCGGCCAGCGCAGACCACGCATCCACCCGGTCGCAGATCGTCAGGGCCAGATCAACAGGTTGAGCCGGAGGTCCCGAGCGCTCCGCCCTCGCCAGCTCAAGAAGACCGTCGATGATCCGGCTCAGGCGGCTCAACTCTTCGACCGCGGACTCGACGTCGTCAGCAAGCTGTTCGTGAGGAGCGTACGCAAGCGCTTCGACCCTGAGACGTGCCGCGGTCAGTGGCGACCGGAGCTGGTGACTCGCGTCAGACACAAACGCGTCCTGAGCTGTCAGGAGGTCCTCGATGCGGGTCGCCATGGCATTGAAGTCGACACCAAGCGCGCGTACTTCGGCCGCTCCCTGCTTGGTCGGGGCCCGTGCGCTCAGATTGCCCTGGCCGAATGACCGGGCCGTGCGTCGCAGCGCTACAAGGGGCCGGTCCAGCGAACGCGCCATCGCCACGGCCAAAGCTGTCGCCGCGACCATCGCCAAGCCACCGGCCATGGCGAGGCGCAATGCCATGACCCGGATACGGCGGTCCATCTCCGCAGTTGTGTAACTGAGTCGTACCGCCCCAAACAGCCGCCCTCCGGATGAAACGGGCGTGGCCACGAACAGGGCCGATCGACCAAGCGTCTTGGAGTAGCGCTCGTCGACTCCCACCCGCCCCTTCAGCGCGGCGGCGATCTCCGGGCGGCTCGCGAAAGAACGAACCGTCTCGTCGGCCGCTTCGTTGTCGGCCAGGGTGAGTCCGGTCGAATCAACGATCACGACACGAGCTCCGGTCCTGGCGCTGTAGTTGTCGGCGACAGCCGACACGTCGGTTCTCACCTGGGCCACGCCGAGCTTGTCGATCTCCGACAGGGAGTCCTCCACCAGGGTGGCCAGCACCACGGCGTCGCGTTCAAGATCGGTGCGAAGATCGGCGCGCTCGGATTGAAGGATGGTCCGCCAGAACGGCACACCCAGTGCCACGAGCATGAACGCGATAAGTACCAACGATGAAGCAAGGAGGCGTCGAACCATCAGGCTCCGGAGCCATGAGCGGCGGCGCGAAGGGGGCCGTTGCTCATGGGGTGGAGGCCGGGTCGACAAGTCGATACCCGACCGAACGGACATTCTCGATCCACGACGGGTCTCCGAGTTTGCGTCGGAGTTGGGCAACGTGAACGTCGAGTGTCTTGGTAGGCCCGTACCAGTGCTCGTCCCAGACCTGCTCGATGAGATCCGACCTGGTGACGACAGCCCCGGGGTCTGCGCTCAACATCGAGAGCACCCCGAACTCCTTTGTCGTGAGCGCGATCTCAACACCGTTCATGGTCACACGGTGGGTACGCAGATCAATAATAAGTTCACCTATTACTCGCACCCGGGTGTCGGCATCGGCTTCAAGCTCGGGGGTGGCCGGTGAAGCCGAACCACCCGGGCCGAACCCACCGGATTCGTTTGGAATCGGGTCGGCTCGTCGCATAACCGCTCGCATCCTGGCTATCAACTCCCGCATCCCGAACGGTTTGGCCAGATAGTCGTCAGCCCCGAGTTCGAGGCCGACCACCCGGTCGATCTCCGATCCCCGAGCGGAAATGACGATTATCGGAAGCTGCTGATCGACCTGGCGGATACGCCGACACACGTCGAGCCCGTCCATATCGGGGAGACCCAGATCGAGCAGAACGATGTCGGCCGGCAATGCGGCCGCAACGTCTGATCCTCGTGAAACCCGGGTCACCGAATACCCGTGATGAACGAGTCCGGCTTCCAGCGGAAGAGCGATGCCATCGTCGTCTTCTACCAAAAGGACTCTCACAGCCGTCCATCGTTGCAGGCCGCAAGGTCAGTCACAACCATTGCCGGTCGGCCAACCGCCGAGCGGGTTGACGCGGCCCGGCGGGCCCGGGGCGCGGCGAGAAGCCGAAAACTGAGCAGAGCAAGGTTCACCCCGGTCATAGCCACAATGGCGATCAGCGCAGCGGAGCGACGGTGGTCGGTTCCGGCCTGAAAGAAGTGGGCCGTGCTCAGCAGGTACGCGGCGAGACTGCTGAGATGAACCGCCCGCCAGATCTTTTTCGGGATCTTCGTTCGGACCAGCGAGGTGGCTTCAACAGCCACCAGCAGATACATCGCGACCACTCCCCAGGCCACCGCAAGTGGCTTCCACGCGGATGCCGACGGCACCAGAATCTCTCTCACACCGAAGTGCGTGTAACTGTCGGCGATCAGCGACGCCAGATGGAGCGCAAGCATGGAAAGCGAGAGGGTCGCCTGATACCGATGAAGATCAAGTTGCCAGTTCGGTCGGGGCCGTAGGGCCGCCTTCGACGAGAGCAGCAAACCCGTCATCACCGAAGTTCCTCCGAAGAACCACGAGGTAATTCCGGCTCCCCGCGACACATACCACCACAGGTGCGGGTTCATGCGACTGCCTGCTCCCAGATACCGGTCCGGCTGACCGCGTGGTCATGCCCAACCATAAGAGCGTCAACACCGAGCCGGGTGGCCTCACACACCGCAGTCTCGCGTCCCATCAGAAGGAACTGCTTCGTCAGGACTTCGGCGTTCGCACACGAGTCAGCGACAACAGTCACCGCAGCGATGTCAGACGCAACCGGTCGCCCGGTGGCCGGGTCAACCAGATGGTGGAACGACTCAGCGGTTTCCGATCTCCAACGGCGCCGTAACGTCGACGACGTCGCCACCCCGCCGCCGTCGGCTACCAAGCTGTCGATGGAGCGGCCCGGATTGAACGGGTCGTCCACTGCGATGGTCCACGGTCGCGGGTTGCCGGCCCCCGGCCGGAGGACCGACCCGAACGCCATGTCGCCCCCGAGGTCGACCAGCGCCGACACGGCTCCGAGTCGCACCACCTCACGAAACACCAGGTCCGCCGCGAAGCCTTTCGCAATCCCACCGAAATCGAGTTGAACGCCCTGGGAAATGGTTACCGCGGACGCGTCACGATCGATGGAGACGGGGTGGTCCGGGCCTGCGTTCGTTCCCAGATACCCGTCGGCCAGATACCCGTCGCCCAGATACAGCGGGTTGTTCTTCGGCGTCAGAACGTTTCCGGCGGTCCACGACCGGGAATAGCCGATGTCGTGCATGGCCCGACCGAGAAATGGCGAGAAACGTCGGTCGGTTCCCACCCACGCAGCCAAGGCGAGTTCGAGCAGTTCGATGGTCGAGGGGTCGACTTCGACGGAGTGCCCCGGCGTTCGGTTCACGCGGGACACATCGCTACCCGGAAGAAAGCGTGACCATCGGCGTTCGAGAGCTGTCACCAGCGAAACGCCGACCTTCGCCAGGTTCTTTGCTCCGGGGCCGGCGATCTGCAGATGACCCGTCGTGCCCATCGCCGCAAATTTCACCGATGTCGATGTCACAACGGCCACGTCAACTGGAGCGGGTCGCAGGCTTGGCCCTGCGAACGTTGACCTTCGGCCGGGCCACGCGAAGGCGAACCTTCGAGGTGGCGCTCTGCCGGACTCCACTGCGCGCCGCAGGTTTCGGGGCGAACGTCTGGAGATTCTCCGGCCCGGTCGCCGCAGCAGGCATCGGGGCCGCGTCAGGCACCGCAACCCTGGGGTCGGGAGCCGGCACGGTCGTTCCGACGGTAACCCTGTGCACTCGCCGCACGATCAGGATCGTCGTCGGGGTGGCAACCGCAGCAGTGGTCGCTTCGAACCCGACCGCGGGTGCCTGGTCAAACCCATCACCACCCGATGCGAGCCCAGCCGCGTCGTTCTTGAACGTTCCGCTGTTGGATGTTCCACTGGCTGTCGACGTGTCAGTGAGCGTCAGGGCCGTCATCGTCCCGAGGGTCATCGTCGCCGCCAGACCAGTACACACGATCCGGGCGGTGCGAGCCGGGTGGGGCCGACGGCGACCGGAAGCCGACCGATTCCGTGGTCGTGGATTGCCACCCTTATCAATCATCATCACTATCTCCATCGTGCGCCGGTTCGTTGTTGTCATGGGACGTAACTCCACTGTGCTTGGCCCCGGTCGTCGGGTGGGCCGTTGCGGTCGACTTGTTGGAGCGCGGCCGGGTGGTCGCATCGCCGGAGTTCGCCGGCACCGTCGCGGCAGTGGCCGCAACATCGCCCGGGGCATCGGCAGCGGTGACGTACACATCTTCGTACTTCACGACCACCCGCGGCGAAGTCGGTGTCGGGTCGCCCGGAGACGCCGTGTTCGTCGTTCCGCCGATGTCAGCCGAAGTGAGATGACCGAGTTCACGGTCGGCGGGACCAACCTTGAGGAGGCCGGTGTTGGCCATCAAAGCGAGCGCCGCCGCGATGAACGTAACGCCGATCGTTGCTGCAGTTGCCCAGGCCCTTCTCCGTTCCATGAGAATCACCCTAACCACCCGAGCATTCGGAGAAGGTCAAGCCCTGGTTACGAATGGGTCAGGTTTGTCGCGTTTTCGTCAAAGCGTCGCCGGCGATTGCCACCCCGACCCCGACCCCGTCGGATGCAACCGGGTACGCTTGCTACATGAACCTCGGAAACGAAAAGTACCTTCTGCTGACGACCTTCCGACGGAACGGAACTCCCGTTCCATCACCGGTTTGGATTGTCGACATGGTCGACGGCACACTCGCTTTTTGGACGAGTTCAGGCTCGGGAAAGGCCAAGCGCCTGTCACACACGTCGAAGGTGACGCTACAACCCTGCGACGCGCGGGGTCGGCTGACCGCTGGATCCTCGGCCACCGAAGGTTCGGCAAAGCTGGTGGCCGGGGCCGACCTCGACCGCGTAAGCGAGAAAGTGAAGGCCAAATACGGTTTCATGACGAAAGTGACCAAGCTGCTCGGGACCATTGGCGGGATCGTCAAACGCAAACGAATTCCCTACGGCGACCTCGGTGTCGTCATCACGGTCACCACCTGAGTCAAGCGCAGTCCGAAGGGCCGACTTTCTCTGCAATCTGACGGAGTGTCAGAATCATCCGCGTGACTACCGAAGAACCGACGATCCTCACCAAAACCGAAAACGGCGTGTTGTGGATCACCCTCAACCGTCCCCAGGCCCAGAATGCGATAACTCCAGACCAACGAGATGAACTCGTGTCGCTGTTCGAAGGCGCCAGCGCATCGCTGTCGACCCGCTGCGTGGTGCTCACGGCGACCGGCCGGGGATTCTGCACTGGCGCCGATCTTCGGGTGTCGAGGGTGCCCGAGGCGGAGAAGATCGAGGGTGCCCCTGATCGCCCGATGGGTCAGGTCGCCCGGCTGATTCGGAGCGGTGCACAGAAGTTGATCGGTTCCATCCTCGATTGCGAGAAGCCGGTCATCGCGGCGGTGAACGGAACAGCCGCCGGGATCGGCGCCCACCTCGCCATGGCCGCCGACCTGGTCATCGCGGCCGATACGGTCCGTTTCATCGAAGTCTTCGTGCGTCGCGGCATCACGCCCGACGGCGGCGGTGCATACCTGTTACCACGACTCGTGGGCGTGCACCGGGCGAAAGAACTGCTGTTCTTCGGCGATGACCTGTCGGCCACCGATGCCGAACGGATCGGAATCGTGAACAAGGTCGTGCCGGCCGACCAACTGGAATCCGCGGCCCGGGAGTGGGCCGAGCGGCTGGCCACCTCACCCACGAAGGCGATCGGTCTGACGAAATGGCTCGTGAACCGCTCGATGGACTCCGACCGTTCGGCCGCGTTCATCGACGAGGCTTGGGCGCAGGAACTGGCGAGCACAACGGCCGACTTCAAGGAGGGCGTTGCGGCGTTCATTGAGCGCCGCTCGCCCGAATACAAGGGCTGGTAGGACCGGATTCAGCCAGCCGCGGCAACCGCCGCCGGATGCATTGCCTCAGCCGAGGTAGGCGGCCTTGACGCGATCGTCGACAAGCAACTCGGCTGCACTCCCTTCGATCTGCACCGTGCCGGTTTCCAACACGTAGACGTGATCGCTATGGCTCAGAGCAAGGTTGGCGTTCTGCTCAATCAGCAATATGGTGACGCCCCTGGCCCGAAGGTCGTCAATGATCGAAAAGATTTCCTGAACGATGATCGGCGCGAGCCCCAGCGACGGCTCATCAAGAAGGAGGAGTTTCGGCCGACTCATAAGCGCGCG
>JANMZO010000123.1:0-8549 GCA_031383405.1 Acidimicrobiia bacterium
GCCCGGAAACAACACCTGACCAGCGCAAACACTCCTGACCAGCGAGAACAAAAATCAGGGCATGCGGGTTCGATTCCCCCCACCTCCACCGTTGTTTTGAAGTGTTACCGCAGGTCAGAGAGGGTGTGACCTGCGGAGCCAGAGCCTTGAGGGCGCGAAAAGGGCGCGGCGCAACACGAACACGTATTGTGCACGACAAAGACGCGTTTTCAAGTACCCGATTCCGGACACATCTCACACAGAGCGTCGAACCGGGAGCGGCCCGTTGACTCCGACCCGCCACCTGTGCGGAACCTCAACTCACCTAGCCAAGGCCCCTTACAACGTGCCTCGTCAGCATCGCCATTTGTCAAGGACGACGGCCGTGAGCTGCTTCGTACGAGTTCGGATCTGGGCGTGCGACCAAACATTGCCTGCCGACTCGAGCAAGTCACGGTTGATTCGCAGAACGCTGTGCTTGTCCACAGCCGGCACGGAGTGCGCCGAAGCGAAGCTCGGCCACCGTGACGAATGAGATCAAGATGTTGTTGCGACCGGTCAGGAGTTCCGCGTACAGGTCGCGAGTGGCTTCGACGACGCGCTGAGATCAGCCCCGAACACTCCCGTATCCATTGCCACTGGTCCCACGCCCCCTCCCCCGCCAACTTCCTACTGGCTATTCCGCCAGCGCCTCTGCAAATCCGTCGGCCTCAGCCTTGGTCAAGCCCTTGATCTGACGCTTCCCGTACGCCACAGGCCGCGCCGCTGCCCGCAGTGCCTCGGGTGGTTCTTCGAGTGACCCGCCTATCGACGGATCAGCAACGGTCGACAGAAGCCAGTCTTCGAGCTTGTCCTGATCGATGCGCACCAACGCTGCGATCACGGCATCCCCATGACGCGCCGCCACACCTTCGGTGAGCCAGACGCAGAGCCCGTTGCACACCGGATTGCACGTCCGGTGCAGCCGTTTTGGAACGGCGCCCCGCGGTTTGGTGCGGGTGTTGTCAGTGGTCGATCGATGCGAGGTGTGCGAGGAGGTGGTGCACGAGCTCATCTCGTGTGTACGAAGCGCTCAGCGCGATCAGCTCCACGGCATCGAGCCGGTCGCGAAGGAACGCCAGTGCGCTGACCCGTCCGTCGATCCCACTCCACGGCGGCCTGTGCGCATCAACGTGTCCATAGATGAGTGCAGCACCGTGGATGTCGTCGACCGCGGCCATCCAGGTGCTCATGGCAGCGACGGAAAGCCAGATGAAATGCCACGACCGGTTTTCATATAGCCGGGTGAGCGCGTCGTGACAAAGCGTCGCCGTATGTGGGCCCCGGATCTCCGCCGCAGCGAACACGACCGCCGGCAGGAGTCTGCATTCGTTATGCACATCGGAGACGGACCGGGCCATCTCGACCCCGGCGCTGTAGATCGCCAGCGCCCCGGCCGGGTCGGGTGTTTCTCCGAACCACAGCGTTTGACGTCCCCGACAGTACGAAACGCTGGCGAGCATCGACGGTGCACCGATTCGTTGAGCGAACTCGGAGAACGCTCGGACGCGCAAGGCGAGCTCGTCACGGTCCGCTCTGACGATTGCGTCTTCAACGGAGACTTCGAGGGCGACAGAGCGGAGGTAGATGTCGGTGCTCTCGGCTGCGACTGATTGGATGTGGCGACGTGCCTCTGCCGCCTGGGCATTGCGCCCGAACGCGCCATGCGCGTTGGCGAGGCTGCGCCAGCACAGTGCAGTGTCTTCGTGGTCGGGATGTGGGGCAAGTTCAATCCCTCGCTCGGCCCAGGTCTCTTCCGAAGGAGTTCCGTGGGACCAGAAAGCGGCCCATCCGAACGTCAACGCACTCGGGTGCCGATTCGGCCGGTCGAGCACCACAACATCACGCGCCCACTCGGCATGCTCCCGAAGCGCTCGGCACAGGGCAAAGGGTCCAGTAGCGGCGACGATCGCGTCGCAAGACTCGATGTCCCCCTGCGCGATCGCCCAGAGCAAACTTGCTCGGATGTTGTCCCACTCGAGTTCGAAGATCACTTCTAATTCTTTTTGATTGGGCCCCAGTCGGGCTGCGTTTGTCTCCCTGGCAAGGCGTACGTAGTGAGCGAGGAAGCGGTTTCGGACCCGTCGTTGATCGGCGTCCCCAGCGAGACGTTCCTCGCCGTATCGTCGAAGCGTCGACAGAATCCGGTACCGGCTCACGCGTCCCACTCGCTCCGCCGTCGCCATCGACTGGTCGACGAGCGACCCGAGAAGTGCAGCCACTTCAAACTCGTCGATGGCGTCGTCACTGCACACCGCCTCGGCCGACGCCAGGTCGAACCCGCCGATGAAGACCGAGAGTCGGTCGAACAGCATCTGCTCCTGTCTCCCGATCAACTGATACGACCAGTCAACCGTGGCGCGAAGCGTCTGATGGCGCTCCAGGCCGTTCGGGTCGCTCCCACGCAGGAGCCGGAAGCGATCACCCAAGCGCCTCAGCAGATCGCTGGGCGCCATGGCACGAATCCGAGCCGCAGCAAGCTCGATGGCGAGCGGGATGCCGTCGAGCTCGCGGCAGATGGCAGATATCACTGCGACGTCATCATCCGACACGGCGAAGCGCGAATCTGCGGCGCTGGCACGGCTGCAGAACAGCTCGACCCCGTCCGACTCCGCTCGCAGCGGTTGCACCGCATGCACCCGTTCACCGGCGATCCCGAATGGCTGGCGGCTCGTCGCCAGGATCCGCACCGACGCGCAACGCGAGCTCACCTCCATGGCAACTCGCCTCGCTGCTGTGGTGACGTGCTCGCAGTTGTCGAGAATCAACAACAAGCTTCTGTACCGCAGCCACTCGACAAGGGATCCGAGCGGATCCAAACCGGGCTGAGGCTGCACGCCCAGGCTGGCCTCGACGGCAGCCACGACAGCGGCAGGTTCGGACACGGCTGCCAACTCGACCATCCAGACACCCTCAGGAAAGTCGTCCTGGACCGTCCAGCCGATCTCCGTGGCCAACCGAGTCTTTCCGACGCCACCAGGACCCACGAGCGTGAGAAGGGGATGCTGCTTCAGCAAAAGAGCAGTCCGTTCGACGTCGTCGATGCGACCCACAAAATCGTTCAACGGCCGAGGCAGGCTCCCGCTCACGTGCTCGACGGTTACAAGCGGTCGATCGAGCCACGCAAAGCCCGGAGCGCTCACCCCGAACACTTGGACGGCGTCCGCCTGACCTTTCAAGTGATGAACGCCGAGGTCGACCAGCTGTACACCGGAAGTCGATCCCAAGACTCCAGCAGTAACGGACGACATGACGACCTGACCCCCGTGTGCCGAACCCATGAGTCGCGCCGCACGATTCAGCGGCGCGCCGAAATAATCACCATCACGCTCATGCGCCTCACCCGTGTGCATTCCCATTCGCACCCGTATCGCCGCCGACCCCGGCCACGACTCACGCGACAGGGCCATCTGGGCTGCGACGGCAGCATGCACTGCATCCTTGGATCGCGCGAAGGCAGCGGCAAAGCCATCACCGCCTGTTGCAAACACCACGCCACCGTGCTCTTCAATCGAATATCGGACGATTTGGTCATGACGCTCAAGCGCTACAACCATCGCCTCAGCGTGTTGATCCCACAGGCGCGTCGATCCTTCGATGTCCGTGAAAAGAAAGGTCAGTGTCCCTGACGGCCGCACGCCCAACTCCTCGGAGAGACGGAAGCACAACCGTATCACCGTCGCAGGATACGAAGCGCTCGCCAAACCACCCCCCGCCCGGTGCCATCGCGCCCGCCGAGTGATGAACTCAGGAGCTCCACAGTGGGCGCACTCGTCGCCGATCTCCTCGCCGACCTCATCTCCATCCCCGCCGCCATCTACGCCATCGCCGCCCTCACCGCAGCCTCAGGCCTCCTCACCGCACATCGAATGTACGAAACCCACCGACCAGTCCCGCGCAGCATCCCCTGAAATCGATCCCCAGCGACAGTCCCACTCACATGGTCGGCAATAGAAAGAGCACACCGGAACCTCACCGAATTCGTGAGAACGCCCGCAGGCAACGTGTGATGGTCAAGGCGAATTGTCGGTTTCGGTTGCGTAGATGAAGCGAATGAGCAGATGGGCGATCACCGCGCCCACGAGCTGAGCAGCCATAAACATCGGCGCTGAAGAAAGGCTGATGCCGGCGAATGTGTTGGTGAATGAGCGGGCGATGGTGACGGCGGGGTTGGCGAAACTTGTTGAAGACGTGAACCAGTACGCACCTCCGATCCACGCGCCGACGGCAAACGCGACAGCGTCACGTCGGCCGTTGCGAACACATCCGTTGATCACAAGGAGTAGTCCGACGGTGGCGACGACTTCGGAGAGCCAGAGCGGACCTCCGGAGCGGACCGTCGTCGACCGCTGAAAGGTCGCCAGTCCGAACATCGTGTTCGCGAGGAGCGCACCGGCACAGGCCCCGCCGATCTGCACTGCTGCGTAGGCGACCGCGTCTCGCAGACTGATTGCGCCGTTCATCGCATCGACGAGTGTCACTACGGGATTGAAGTGCGCGCCGGACACCGGCCCGAAAGTGAGGATGAGGGCTATCAGCGCGCCGGCCGTTGCGGCCGCGTTTTCGAGGAGCTGTAAGCCATTGTCGTGTGGTGAAAGGCGGTTCGCCATGATGCCGGAGCCGACGACGGCGAGGACCAGGAACGCAGAACCAACAGCCTCTGCGACGAGTCGGCGCAACAACTCACGTCGCGCGCGGTGGCGGCTGGTCAACAGCACGGACCGGTGAGTTCGTCGATCAGTCCAGTGACGAGTCTTTTGATTTCATCGCGAATAGGGCGAACCACCTCGATACTCTGACCGGCCGGGTCGTTGAGCGGCCATTCGACGCGGCGTGTGCCGGGGAAGACAGGGCATTCGTCTCCGCACCCCATGGAAACAATGACATCCGCGTTGCGGGCGAGTTCGTCGGTCCAGCGCTGTGGCGTCGATCGGCGGATGTCGATGCCAACCTCTCGCATCGCCTTCACCGCGATCGGGTTCAGTGTCGTGGCGGGCTCCGAGCCGGCAGACACGACCTCGACCCGGTCCTGAGCCAGGTTCCGCATGAACCCGGCAGCCATCTGCGAACGACCTGCATTGTGGACGCAGAGAAACAAGACGACCGGCTTTCGTGTACGGCGTGGCGTTGCACCTTCGCCGAGCGCGGAGCGAACGAGCGCGAGGCGATCGTGGCGGAGACGGAACCATGCCCACTTGCCGCGCTGTTCCCGTTCGATGAGACCGGCGTTCACCAGCAGGCCCAAGTGGTGCGAGACCGTCGCCTGGCTTTTGGAGACTGCCTCGGGGAGTTCGCACGCGCAGAGCTCGCCGGTCGGCGCGGTTGCGAGCATTGAAACGAGGCGCAGTCGCACAGGGTCGGCGAGTGCCTTCAAGTGGTCGGCGAGCCGCTGGGCGTCGGCTTCTGTCAGCGGCGCCTCAACGACGTTACAGGCGGAGTTGTTCTGAGAGTTCACGAGCACATATTGACAGACTTCGATTTGAATGTCATCATTTCGACATCCATCGATCTGAAGTTGGGTCCTCGCTCGAAGGAACAATCATGCGCCTGCAACTCGCCCTCAACGTAACCGACCTCGACGAAGCCATCGAGTTCTACTCCAAGATGTTCGACAGCCCGCCCTACAAGGTGAAACCCGGCTACGCCAACTGGGCCATCGCCAACCCACCGCTCAAACTCGTGATCTTCGAAAACCGAGACGCAACGCCAGGGTCGATCAATCACCTTGGTGTTGAGACGGACACGGCCGAAGAAGTTGTTGCGAACGAGGCCCGACTTCGCGCAGGCGGTCTTCAGACGAGCGGCATCGACGACACGATCTGCTGCTTCGCCGAAAAGATCGAAACGTGGGTGGATGGACCCGAAGGGCACCGCTGGGAATGGTACGTCAAACAAGCCGACCACGACACCCAACTCCCCAACGTGATCGTGAACCACCTCGACACCACGTCCGATAACACAGCCTCAGGGTGCTGCGCTCCCTGAGAATCCGTTGAGCGACAGCGCCAAGGGGCTTACCGAGCCCGGAGATGTTTTTTCACAATGCTGTCCACGAGAGTGTCGATCGCCTCGTCCGGTCGATACCCGTCTTCCACACGCGTTCTGACGAGTGGCCACGTCTGCCTGATGCCTTGTTCCAGCGAGATCCGGCATCGCCAGTCGCCGGCAAGGCGTTCGATGTTCCGTGTGTCGAAGATCATCGAATTGGACTTGTCGCCGAGGAGAGGACCCTCCCACGACGGGTCGTAGTCCACCAGCGTCTTCGACAGGACATGACACACCTTGGCCTCAAGTCCACTGACGTGCTCGATCGTCCTCATGATGGCGTTCCAGGTGTGCCCAACACGATCGGTGATGTGTATGCATTCGCCGATCGCTGCGCCGTTTCCGCAGATCCGGACAAATGCCCGCGCAAAGTCGTCAGCGTGGGTCAGCGTCCATACCGATTCTCCGTCACCGTGCACGATGACGGGCTTCCCGTTCAGGAGTCGCCACGCGAGATGGTCGCCGTGCACGACGGTGCTGGGCAGCCGCTCGCGATACGTGTGGCTCGGACGGATGATCGTGACCGGCAACCGACCTGAACGATGGGCTTCCAGGAGACGCGTTTCGCACTCGGCCTTGCTGCGACTGTACGCCCAATAGGGATTTCCCAATGGCGTGTCTTCGGCGATGAGCGGCGTGGGAATCGGCTTCACGTAGGCCGATGCCGTCGAGATGAACACGTACTGGCCGCAACGACCGGCGAACGTCTCGATGTCACGCTCGACCGAATCCGGACTGAAGGCCAGGAACTGACAGACCACATCGAATCCACCCGACGCCAGCGTTGCGTAGGTGGCGTGATCCGTGAAGTCACCGATGATCTGATCGACACCGAGCAGATCCGCATCGAATCTCCTGCCTCGGTTGTAGACGGTCACCTCGTGACCGGCGCGCTTCGCCGCTTCGACACATGCGAACGAGATCTCACCCGTCCCACCGATGTAGAGGACGCGCACGGTCACGGTCCGTCGGGGGACACTTCGCCCGTGACCACGCGAGCGCCCCCCGGGAGGTGGGCACCGAGGAAGTGGTTCACCCGCTCCGGGTCGTCGATGAATCGGACGTTGCGGTCGATCCCGTGAAGGTTCGGGGCGCCTTCGAAGATCTCGCGGACATCGGATTGAAAGACAAGGCGGCCGTCGCCGAAGGTGCCGTCGTCCATGAGTCTCCGCGTCGGGTCGTCCGCGCATCGCGCGGCGACATCGGGACCCAGGTCCTGGATGTAGACCCCGCGCCAGTGTCTGCTCTTCTTGGCGTGGTAGGTCGCCGCGATCATCGCGCGTGCCCGGTTCGCGGTGTTCGGCACCCCGCGATGCCACATTCTCGGGTCCCGGAAGCACACGCTACGCGCCGGAATGTTCATCCGTGTCGAAGGTGACCACTTCTCGACGAGTTCCCTATGGCCGCCTATCCGATTGGTGTTCCAATCGGCCACCGCAGTTTCCCGGTGTGTGCCGGGATAGATCTCCGTCGCGCCGTTCGTCTCGGTGATCTCGTCGAGTGCGATCGAGCAACTCAGGGTGGTCGCCGGAGGCGGCCAGGGTTGTCCGTCCAGTTGCGCATCTTCCGGTGTCTTCCACGAGAACGGCCGGTCGAAATGCAATGGCTGATACGCGCTGCCCGGACAGTTCACATTGCCGTTGTAGAACCCGAGCCACGCGCCCCGACCGAGCACGCCCGCGACGACGCATTCGATCAACGGATTGGCGACCAGTTCCGTCCTCACATAGGGCGCATAACGACGGAGCCCGAGTTGCAGGTGGCCCTCGGCCGTGTGCCTCTCGTGCTGAGTCGGCTGTCCGGTGGCCCGGATGCGTTCCACGTCTTCGAGGACGGCTTCACTGAGAAGATCGGAGGTCTCTTGGGAAACCAGATTCTCGACAACCACATAGCCCACACCGTCAATGTCTCGTATGATCGCCGCCAACGTGTCCGCAGAGAGAACGCCTGACTTCCTCTCACTATCGGAAATTCGATACGACACTCTGGTTTTCCTCCGTTCGAATTGACGGCCCCAGCGATGTTCACCACATCATGCCGACGGTGCGGGCGGTCCTTGTGACGCGACGATATCAGGACGTCGCTCGCCGACCCCTGGACACTGCCGAGTTGAACCACCAGACCGGCTCCGCGATCGTCGAACCGTGACCGCGAAAGCGGGCGGCCGGGGGATGGGCGAACCCGATCCCCGACCGCCCACCCGAAGGCTGTCAGCCGACTTTGGCCGTTAGCTGACGTTGGCTGTGAGCGTGAGCGATGCGTTGAGCGTTCCGCTCGACGTAGCGACAATCACCTGTTGGGGTGAGGCTGCGGCGCCAGCAGGGACCGTCATCGTGAGGCGGAACGTGTTCGGTCCGGTCAGGTTGTAGGTCACGACCCAACCGGTGGGGACGATGGTCTGTACGGCGATGGCGTTGGCGAATCCTCCGGTTGGGAGTACCTCGATGTCAACGGAGGTCGCGGTGCCTCTCGGAGCGCCGAACACG
>JANMZO010000127.1:0-1831 GCA_031383405.1 Acidimicrobiia bacterium
CTAGTGCTCGCGCGCATAAATAAGTCGCGCATGGATCATGCGACGAGTGGGTCGGCGCTGTAGGTCCATTTGAAGGGTTTGGCTTTCTTGTCGTACTCGGTGATGTGGGCTAACAGTTTCTTGATGAGGTCGTCGCGAGATTTGAAGTTGCCGTTCCGAATGACTTTGCGTTGGAGTATCGAGAAGAACAGTTCGACTTGGTTGACCCATGAAGCGTGTGGCGGGGTGTGGTGAACAGTCCATCGGGGATGGGCGACGAACCATGCTTTCGTGTGTTTCGAGGTGTGACTGGCGCCGTTGTCGAGCACGATGTGAATGTCGAGTGCCGGATCGATCGTGGACTCGATCTGGTCCAAGAACCCACAAAAGTTCACGGAATCGTTCTTGCCGGGGATCGGTGCAGCGGTGACTCGCCCGGTGTGAACGTTGAGAGAAGCGAACAACGATGCTGTCCCGTGGCGGATGTATTCCCATTCGTGTCGACGAACCCGGCCCGGTTTCGCGACCTGGTCTGGGTGTTTTCGTTCCCTTGCCTGGATGGCTGTTTTCTCGTCGACGGACAACACGATCGCGTTGTCTGGACAGTTCAGGTAGAGACCACACACGTCACGGACCCTTGCCCAAAACTCGGGGTCGTCGCGACGGTTCAACCAGCCCCGAACCTTGGTCACGTCCAGGTTCATCGCAGCAAGAATCCGTCCGACTTGTGATGCGGATATCTCAAAACCTGTCGCCGAGAGCGTGTCCGCCAGGTTCTCATGCGTCCACGACGTCACAAGGTCCGGGTCAACCCGTTCAGATGTAGCAACCGCGGCGAGGTGCATACGTTCGTCGTGCCCGAACCTTCGTGGACGCCCGGGTCGCTGCACATCATTCAGCCCGTCGACACGATGCTTAATGAACCGTTTCCGCCATATCCCAGCCTGATGCTGGTCCATGCCAACTTCGATACTCATCTGACGGATCGAACGGCCATCCGCGCACCCAAGAATGATCTGTGCACGTTTCACCGCACGCTGCGGTGTCAGATGAGCACGCACCCGCTTCTCAAGCAGAGCCCGCTCGTTCTTCTTAATTTTCAAAACAGCCACGGAAAACGGCATTCAGGACTCCTCACACAGCCACGGACCCCCAGTCCACCATACGCGGGCTATTTATGCGGGCATGCACTAGTGGTCGCGCGCGGGAGTTCGTCGGTGTATCTGGAGGCGGTTTAGAACGGTTGGAGGTAGAGGTTGGCAGCGCGGTCGAGTGCGTCTTCGGCGGTGCCGACGTGTGCCGGTGGGTGGGTCGGAGTCTTCGTAGTCGTCGTGGCTGGCCCGGTAGATGGCGAAGCCCCACAGGTGGGCGGAACCGCCGAAACTACAACCGCTGTACTTATCGGCAGTGGCACTAGACGTAGTCGGCGACGATCTCCTGGGCGGCGCGGATGCCTTCGTACGCGCCTCCCTCGATGTAGCCCTGCGCGTCTTGGGAAACGTGTTCCCCGGCGAAGTGGAACGGGCGGGCAGCCACACGCTCGTACGTGCAGTACTGCTCGCAGTAGCCGGGCGGGTAGTACGAGTAGGCGCCCCACGAATATGGGTTGACATGCCAGACCGACAGCTGGGCCCGACCGGTCCAACGCCGCGTGATGCCCGGATAGACCGGCTCGATCTGGCGGAGGAATGTGCCGGCGGCGGAACGCACGAACGCACCGGCTTTGCCGGGTGAGCCGGTGTCGGAGAACGGAGCCGCCGGGTTGAGCAGCCGGGACACATCACCCCCGGTGTAGTTGTTGATGATGCCTGTACCGCCCGGCTGTCCGACCGTTACGGCCCACGCTTCCTGG
>JANMZO010000199.1:0-1549 GCA_031383405.1 Acidimicrobiia bacterium
TCGTGGACGCGAAGATGCCCCGCCGTTTCGGGCGGAGCATCGATGCGGGTAGAACTGTCGTCGGTGGATTGGCTGCTGGTTCGCCGTCGCGTGGCGGTGCTTGCGACAGCCTCAGCAGGTCATGCGGCGGCGCGGTCGCCAAGCTGTTGGATCATCCGGTCGTGAGCTCGAACGAGCGCCGGGGACATCCGGGCCAAGTGACGCTCAGAGACGGCAGGGACCATCGTCGCCACGTCGAGAGCGTCCGTCCAGCGGGCCAGTCCGAACATGATCAACCTGCGCATCGATCGTTGGACCGATGACCCCGACCCTGACGACCAACCGAGACCGAGCGACTCGCTCAACTCCGGCAGCACGACGGTGAGACCTTCCGGACATGCCAACGTCCAACCGCTGAGGCGACGCAACAGCCACGTTGTCGACGGGCCGATCACCGGGAGCCAGAGCATCTCCACGTACTGATGCTGCGTCGGGAACATCGGTACGCCGCGCTCGATCGTCCATGGTCGCACAGTCACCTCGACCGGGAACACGATGACCGGACGTCGGGTTTCGTCGATGGATTCGTTGCTCATCGTGACCTCCAAAGTTGGGAGAAGGATCTCGATTGGCTGGGCCACGCTTCCCCAAGGTGACCCAACCAACCGATGAGCTAATTATGCCATAAGCAACGCTGAAGCGCAATAGATATGGCACAATAAGACGAGAAATCTGGCGATATCAGTTCGCTTTGCTACAGGCGGGAAGGGGTCGCAGCAGAGAATTGGATTCGAGACGCGACAGGTTTCGCGCAGGGATTGCGACGGCCGAATCAGTCAGAGTTCGCCGGCCGCCCTCTTGGTCGCATCACGGTGCCGTGCGCTTCGAGTCGGCGCTTGAGCGTGTTGATCCCGATGCCTGCTTCTGCAGCAATTTCGGCGAGTGACTCACCAGTCTCGTAGCGAGCAGCGGCGCGCACGACGTCGAGTCCGGCGCTGGTTGGCCGGTGAGCGTCGTTGAGTTCGACGCCGGCAGCCAGAAGCCACCGGCGAGCAGTCGAATAAGAGACGCCGTGAACTTCGGCCACGGCCGTGATGCTTCCGCGCTTGGCGTAGTCGCGGACGAGCGACTTCGGTGCCCCGTCGATGCCGAGCAGACCATGTCGAGCGAGTTGATCTCTGACGGTGTTCTCGCTGCAGCCGACGACGGTGGCGGTCTCTTTCGGCGTCCTTCCGGCCTTCGCCTCGGCGCGCAGGAAGGGCTTTGTCAGCTTTGCGGCCCATCGACTAGCGGTTGGCGCTGCGTCCGGCATCCTGTCCCACGCTGTCCGTTCGCCATAGGTCGAAACTACTCTTGACAACCCTGGTGCTTCCCCTACCAGGCGGGGCCGCGGCTGCCGAGGCGGACACGATTCGCCGATAGCGCAAGGCGAGCACTGCTGCCGAACGTTGGTCCACATTCGAAATGTAACGCGCCTCGGCGACGGATCTCGTTCTCTCACTCATCCGGCTGACCTTGTGGCCCTCCCGATTTTATTCAATTGCGACGTGCCCGCCAAGCGATGGTGGGA
>JANMZO010000232.1:0-2489 GCA_031383405.1 Acidimicrobiia bacterium
GAATCGATCCGGTCGGCAACCACTTCCCATCCGACTTTGTCGTAGCCTGCGGTCACATACAGAAGCGTTGTGATTCCTTTCGCCTTCGCCTGGTTCAGGTGAGCAACGAGGTCTTTGTTCGACACGTACGGCTTACCGGCGGCGGGGGTCTCGGGGTGCCCGACCACGAACTTGACCTGCGGGGTGTTGAATACACGGTCCCAGGACGCATCGTCGTTGAAGTACGCAGGTACCGCTAGTGACACCGCCGGCCGGCTTTGCGCCACCGCAGCGGTATGTGTACCGGCCACGACGGTTGAAGTTGCGACTGCGAGGGCCGCAAGAGCCGCAATGATCCGGGGGCGAGAAAACATGGAAAGTACGGTCCTTTGATAATGGAGCAGGTATGTACTGCGGCAGGTAACGATGCGGCAGGCGGTGGCGGCGGGTCAGGGCCCGAAACGGGCGAAAGACTACGAAAAGGGCGAAAGACTGCGAAACGGGCGAAAGACTACGAAACGGGCGAAAGACTACGAAACACGTATTACGGGGATGTTGTGGGCTCGGACACGAAGTCCGGAAAAGAAGAATAGACCTCAGAATGTACGGATGGATTGATTGACACCGTTCACCGTGTCCCGCCGCCGGCAAACATCCACGACCACGGTTCCGGGTCGATTGCACGGGCGGCGGGCCATTTGGCCTCTTTTGTGAATTTACGCTCAAGTACGTAGAGGGTTGCGCCGATGAACTTTGGGCCGTCAACATCACGGCCCCTCACACACCGCACCGCACGTTCGAAGGACCATAATGACCTGCCCGCTCTGCAACATTGCTCAACTCGTGACGATCGCCATGCGAGTCAACGAACGAGATCTGAAGTTGCATTCCTGCAGTCGTTGCGAGACCAAATGGTGGCATGCCGACGGCGAGAACGTCGGGTTCGCCGACGTTCTGTACGCAGCATCGCGTCGTAGCGCCTGAGTTTCGCTCTGAACCACACCCGGTCGTCAACCGGATAGCAGGGACAAATGGCCTGTCCCCGACCAGACACCCCCACCCATCTGGGTGGAACTACTGCTGCGCTCGCGAGATTTCGACGCCGATCGGTTCTCCAGAGGTGAATCCGCCGTAGACTTCGCGCCCGTGCCGTTCGAAATGCCGCCCCTCTGCGTTTTGCGGGTCGTGGCGTGGAGAGTCGCCCGGAGAGCCCTTCGACTATCGCCAACGGGTCGATGACCGAGAAGCCGGCCCCCTCTGCGTCGGGCGTGTCCGTGCCGCTGGCATCACGGCGCGCGCGGGTCCTCATGTTTACCGAGGGTACGTATCCGTTCATCGTCGGCGGGGTGAGCACCTGGTGTGATTCACTCCTGACCGGTCTTCGAGACATCGATTTCCAGGTGATGCCGATCACGGCCGGAGGGATTCACCGTGAAGTGCTGTTCCCGATTCCGGCGAACGCCAGTCTCTGCGGACATCTGGACCTGTGGTCGGAAGATGTTCCGCTGGGAATGCCGCTGCTTCCGAGTGTCTTTCCCCGCCGATCGGTGGCGGCCGCCCGGGGCTCCCGGGTCGACCTTCCGTCCGCCCTGGCCCGGGGTCTCCTCGATTGGGAGAGCGATCAGAAAGCATTCGTGGAAGCGCTCCTGTGGTGTCGCCGCAATCCCCGCCGGGTTCGTTCAACCTTTCGGAGTCGAGCGGCTTGGATCCGGTTCGTCGCGACACTGCACGACCTTGCCCGGCGATCCGACGACGACCACACCGCCGCACCACAGTTCGACATGCTCGGGGTCACCGAGCTCTACCGTCTGCTGTGGTGGGTCGGTCGCAGCGCTGCGTATCCAACGCCTTCGGGCTCCCAAGCACCGGACCTCCTCATGGTCACCGCTGCAGGTTGGGCCGCGATCCCGGCCGTGATCCACAAGGCTCTGCACGGAACCCCGATTCTGTTGACCGAGCACGGCATCTACGTCCGTGAGGCGTACCTCGCAGCGATCCGGAACGGCGCAAGCCCCGCTGGTCGCTGGACCGCCTCAAGAGTGGCCCGTGGGTTATCGAGGTTGGCCTACGCCCACGCCGACCGCATCTCTCCGGTGACCGAAGCAAACGCGGCCTGGGAAATGGAGTTCGGCGTCCCGACCGATCGCATTACCACGATCTACAACGGCGTAGTCGTGCCCTCCCGTCGCGAGCCGCCTCCCGGTACCAAAACCATCGTGGCGGTCGGACGCATCGACCCGTTGAAGGACATCAAGACCATGCTCCGCACCGCGTCACGTGTTCTTGAATCGCACCCCACGGCAACGTTCATCCACTACGGCCCCATACCGATGGAGAATGCCAGGTACGCAGAAGAGTGCTTCGCTCTACACGCCGAGTTGGGTCTCCACGGGCGCTTCGTCTTCGCGGGCCGCACCGACGACCCATACGGTGTGGTGGCCCGGGCTGACATCGCACTTCTCACCAGTATCAGCGAGGGATCGCCAATCACTGTTCTGGAGGCGATGGCT
>JANMZO010000288.1:0-2552 GCA_031383405.1 Acidimicrobiia bacterium
TGTGTGGCTGACCGTGACCGAACGTGTCGCGGCGGTAGGAGCACGTACCATGACCACCCCGCCTCTCGATGACCGCCGGCATCGGCCCCAGTACCGCCACGATCGTGGACCCACCCAGGCTGAGATCGCCGAGTACCTTGCCGTGTTCAACACCGACGACCAACACGTACACCGGGCCTGGCTCGAGGGAGAACCGGCCCGGACAGCGAGGTACCTGCGACGGATTGACGCTCTGCCGGCTGAGCCGGACGTGGATCTCGCTGTCGCCGAGTGGAGTCTCGAACAACTCGCGGCGGCCCATGCCACCTACGCGGCAACAGGTGACCCGACAGTTCTGAACAATGACTACTTCGCCACGGCTATCCGTCATCTCGCCCGTGTCGAGAACGCCCGGCCCAATGTCACCTTGACCACGACCCGACCAATCAACCAGCTCACCGCCGAGCACAGCGGTGTCGACGACGTGCTCGACGATCACCTTCGGGTACTCGTCAAACACGCGCACCGTCTCGGGCTCACGGTCACCGTGTCCATCGACAAGCACCCGGACTCCTAGAGAAACCCGATGTCGGGGTCATTTCCGGGCGCGGGCAAACCCGGCATCGGCACCTTATTTGTATGCCGCCCGGGGGTGCCGGGCCTTCTGCGCCCGACGGGCGCCCGTCTTTACCGTCGGTGTCGTTGACTGAGCCTGGCGCGCATCAACGCGAACGCTTCCTTCGGCTCCAACTCGTCTTCGGGTTCAGGAGAAACCAGTTTTTCCACAGCCTGGGCGGCCACACCTGCGGTGGCGCCAGTACTTGTAGAACCCGAAGGGTCGTGTGAGGACTCTCGTGTCCGGTAGGTATTTGAAGAAGAACCGGCCGGTGTGGTCCATGAAGACGGGATCGTTAAGGCCGGCAAACCAGTCAACGGCCGCTCCCCCACCGACTCCACAACCGTGCCCTCAGCGCCTTCCTGAGCCTCCGTTGGAACGGTCGGGGCTGGTTCACCGCTACGACGTCGACGGCGAGCCTCACGACGATTCGTGGCCTGTTCCTTCGACGGGAACCGCAACAGGTACGCGTTCGACAACCGACGGAACCATCGACCCGATGCGGGGTCGCGTTCCGGAGCGCAACGGATCACCGTGACCAACCCAGCACGCTCGAGACGGCCCAGGTGCCGGCGGATCGTACGGTCCGACACGCGGAGCTCGGCTGCCATCGTCTCCTGGCTGCCGTACACACGGCCACCAAAACGGCGGTAACGGCTCAACAAATGATCGGCCGTGAGCAACGCCGGCGCGCACCCCACTAACTGGCGCACCAAATGCTGCCAATAGTTCTCCTGGGCCCTCGAGAACAACACCGGCACAATCACCGCCCGATGCTCCCGAGACGGCGTCGAGATCGCACCCTTCGGCGTCGAACGACCAAACCCGTGTGACGACTTCTTCCAGGGTTTACGGAAACCCTGACTTACTGAAACTGCTGTGGCGGAAGGCGACATCGCCAATCCAGCGGGCCTCGGCTGAAGGCCCGCGTCTTCCTTTCGTGAATGGGAAAGCCCCGGACATGCCGGGGCTTTCGCAACTACGACCCCGACAGGGCGCGTGCTTCTAAGCCAGGGTCTTCCATTCCTTCCCGCCAAGAGCTACGCTCTCGGTATTCGAATCCGGTGAAGGCTTTTTGGAAGAGCCGCTAGCCACAGAAGCGGGGACCAGTTACCAGCTGGTCCTCGTTGCATATCTGGACTCAGTTCGTGAGGTTCAGATCAGGCTGCGACCTCCTGCTGTGCGAGCCATTGGCGGCCGGCGTCGGTGAGGAGCCATTCGTGGCCCTCGCGTGTGACGTAGCCAAGCTTTTCGGCGATCGCCATCGCCTTGCGGACGTTGCCCGGGTGGAGCTCGACTACGACGGCGAGCTCATCGGCCTTGCTACTCCCCCACTCTTCGAGCAGAACGAGGAGGCGTCGGGCCGAATCGCTGAGAGGACCGACCCGCTTCGTTCCTGCGGTGGGTGGGAGACGCGGGCGGTAGGCCTCGACGTCGGCCCGGTCCATGTACCAATGTCCATCGATGCGTTGGGCCGGGATGCGACCTTCGGTGATCATGGCGTGAACCGAGATGCGCGTCACCCCGAGGAGCCGGGCCGTTTCAACCGTGGAGAGAAGGCGTTCTTCCATGTACCCATATTCGCGGTGACGCGCGACGTTCGCGCGGATGGTCCGACCGGGAACTTGTTCCGTATTCGCGCATTTCAGTAACTCCGTAGCTACGATGCGTCGCATGCGAATCGCACTTGCCAATCTCAAGGGCGGGACGGGGAAGACCACCAGCGCCATCTACCTGGCCTGCGCGTTGGCCCGTACCGGGTCAACGATCGTGATCGACACCGACCCGCAGGGCTCAGCGTCGTTGTGGGCGGAGAACGCCACGGACCTTCCGTTCTCGACGGTGGCGGTGCCGTCGCCGGCGGTGGCACGTCAGGGGAAGGATCTAGCCGGGCGTTACGACCACGTGGTGATTGACACTCCTCCAGGCCATCCAGGGATCACGTCGGCGGCGTTGT
>JANMZO010000330.1:0-22123 GCA_031383405.1 Acidimicrobiia bacterium
CTAAGGCCAGACCCGCAACCGGGTTGGCGGGGAACGTGACCGTTACGCCGAGCGGAAGACCATCGACCCGAGGTACTACTCCCGGCTTGGGCCGGTTGAACGAGTGTGCCCGGACGCAGGGTGACCGGCTGCGGCGCCGCGCTTGCGGTAGGGACGGTGGTTACCGACGTCGCAGGCTGACCGCGCGGCGGGCTCATGACCTTCTGACAATCACTCGCCCAAATCGAACACCGCTACCGAGACGAAGCACCCACCCCCTTCACCGATGACCTCACCAAGTCTTCTTCGGAGGGATCAGCGATGGCACCAGCGGCACCACCGCCTCCGGACTCACCGGCACCAACGAAGTTCACGCCAGATCGCGCTCTATCGACCGCACCAGCCCACCAGGTCGCAAGAGTGAGATCCGACCGTGGCGGCGAGCGGGATGCCTCCGGTCACTGGTGGTGCGGGTTCACGCCCTCAGAGGGAGAGGAGGTGACGCGCTCCGGCAACGAGCGTGACGATCCGGTCGGCCACGAACTGCATGCGCGGATCCGTGCTGTCGCCCTTGACCCAGCGGTGGTGCAGCTGCTGCACGACGACACCGGTCTTCCACAGCGCGAACGCCTCGTACCACTGGATGTCGGCGAGCGACGCGCCCGTGCGCGAGGCGTAGCGCTCGGCGATCTCGGCCCTCGTGGGCAGGCCGAGGTCGGCGACGCCCGGCGTCCCGCGGGCGGACTCCGGCGCGTCGGAGGGGTCGGGCCAGTAGCTGAGCAGCGTGCCGACGTCGACCAGCGGCTCGCCCACCGTCGTCATGTCCCAGTCGAAGATCGCACCCACGTGATCGGGGTCCTCGGGCCGGAACTGGCAGTTGTCGGGCTTGAGGTCGTTGTGCACGAAACTTACGCGCGTCGGCGCCGGACGGGTCCGTTCCAGCTCGGCGTGGATCTCGTCCATCGCCGCGGCCGAGGCGACGACGTTGGCGGACATCCGGCCGTCCGGCTGGTCGGGACGTACGAGGTCCCACCGCGTCTTCCACCCGCTGACCTGACGCGCGGTGAACCCCTCGGGCTTGCCCAGATCGGCCATCTCGCAGGCCGCCGGATCCAGGAGGTGCAGCTCGGCCATGGCGTCGGTCAGGGCCAGCCCGATGCGGTGGCCCACCCGGTCGTGGTGGCGCATGGACTCGGGGATGGCGAAGCGCACCACTTCACCGACCCGGCGCTCCATCACCACGAAATCCGAGCCGACCACATCGTGATCGTCGCAGAACACGTACGCGCGTGGCGCCTTGTCGAAGAACTTCCACAGGCGCGAGAGCACACGGAACTCGCGCTTCATGTCGTGCGCACCGGGAGCGATGGCACCGAACGGTGGGCGCCGCATCACCAGCTCGGTACCGCCAAAGCGCAGCAGGTAGGTGAGGTTCGCCGATCCGTTGGGGAACTGGAGGACCTCGAAGGCCCCCTGCAGTTCGGCGATGTGCTTGCGCAGGTACGCCTCGAGCCGGACCCAGTCCAGGTGCTCACCGGGCCGCACCTCGGCGAACTCGGGAGGAACCACGCCGGGAACAGGGGTCGACCTCGACACCTGGTTCACAGTTGCGCCACCTGGGCCTCGAGGTGCTCCGCGTACCGGGCCAGCGACTCGGCGCGGCGGGTGGGCAGATGGCCGGTGGGGAACGTGCCCTCGGCCGGGTGGGACTGGCTCAGCAGCAGGCGCGCCAGCGTGGCCTTGTGCACCTCGGTGGGGCCATCGGCCAGGCCCATATGGAACGACTCGATGACCATGGCCGAGAACGGCATCTCGTTGGACACGCCGGGGGAGCCGTGGATCTGCAGAGCCCGCGAGGAGATGTCGTGGAACACCTTCGGCATGGCCGCCTTCACCGCGGAGAGCTCCTCCTGGAACTCGGGATCGGTCTCGAAATCCCAAGACATGCTGAGCCTCGCTTCGGTGTCGGTGGTGGTCGTGCACGCCGGCCGCAAGCGACGGGGGCCCGTCGTCGTAGGATAGGGCGCCGACTCCCCGCTGGTCACATCGCGCCGGGGTCCCTACGCAGAAGTAGGCGCGCTGGTGATGCGCCGAGTGGTCAAGGCGAAGACCGGTCGGCGCTGGACGTACCCATCCGGCGCCGCCGGCGAGGAACACGTGCTGCAGGGACCACAGTCTTCAACGCTTCAGCGCACTACCATCCAGACCTCGGCCCGTCCGGTCCGGACCACATAACCGATCAACCCGGTCACCGGCACCAACGAGACCAACTGCAGCTGGACGGTACGCTTCCGGTCGAAGCGGTCCGAAACAACCCCACCGACCAGTCCACCGATCAACAACGGCGAATACAGCACGCTTCCCGCCAACTGCACCAGACGGGGCGAGCCTGTCATGTCATTGATCAGGTAGGTGCCAAGAAACGCGACGCCCCAGCGGCAAAGATGCCAAAGAAACCCGCACAACCAGACAGCGGTGAACCCGGGAACGGAAAACACCGAGACGGTCCGGGGCTCCTTTCGATTCACCGATGAAGCGACGTGAAGTTCGATTCGTCGAGGCTACGTCGCTGCTCGCGTCGGACGAAAATCAGCGGGCAAGGAAGCAGCTCCCGAATAGTCGCCCGCCCTGCCCGTTTCGACAAGGGCGAAGAGACCATCCTGGGACCGCGCCGTACGCGACACCTGGGAGGTACCACTCTCATGCCGGGCGATCGACAAACGGCCGTGGATGATGAGACGAAGTCATCACGTCGCGAAGCGGAACTTCGCGCTGTACTATGCGCGCTTTGCATTGGAGCATCGATCGTTGTCAGGCGATTGCGTCCTCAGCCCTGAGCTTGCACGGTCTTGCGCCACAGGATCGTGTTGTCGACCTTCAGGTCGGACGTCCAGATGAGCTTTGCCGAGGAGTCCCACGAGATCGAGTCGTAACCACCCTTCACGCCGACCTGGTCCTTGCTGTACACCGTCGCCTCCACCCATGAACTGTCGTCGAACGTCGTCGCCTTCCAATCGGTTGGTTCCGGGACGATGCGGTTCTGACAGTCCTCTTCCGGCGTTTTCGAATCGGCACAGTCGTTGACCGGGGCCGCGTGCACGACGAAGCCCTTCCACGAGGCGTCCGTGACGGCGACCACCCGGCCGGTGCTGAGGTCGGTGATTTGGACGATGAAGCCGCCGTCACCCGTCTGTTGGCGATCGGTGCCGATGTACTCGAGGCCGGTGTCATCCTGTTTGAAGTCCTTCGAGACGGCCCGCAGCTCGAGTGGGTACGCACCCTGGAACGTGAAGGTCTCCGAGTTGAACGAGCGCTCCGTGGTGATGGGCACCGGGTCCTCACCGATCTTCGTGTCTCCCTGGTAGAGCGCGAACCAGTTGTCGGCCCAAACGTCTGCCTTGAAGGTTCTGACGGTTGTCCTGGGCAGTGTGCTCCCGGCGACGACCGTGTTGTCAGTCGTACCGTCCGAAGCTCCGGGTCCCGATGACCCGCAGGCCGTCATGGTGATCGTCAACAGCGTGGAACCGATGCCGACCAAAGCCTTACGAGTTGTGAGCGTGTTCTTCATGTCGTCCATCATGACGAAACCCATCGTCAGACCGGAAGTGCCCGGTGGCCACTTCGGTGCGGTGGCACGGTGCGGGTGACCCATTTCATAGGCGAACAGGGGTTTGGCGATCCCGTTGACACCCGTTCACCTTCCGTAGAGACGGGCGACGTCGATGAGTTCAACGTCGGTTCTGGCGGAGGCGGCGCGAAGAAGGTTGCGCTCGAATCCCATGGCCGAAAACAGAAGGAGCCGGCACTGCTGACCGGCCGAGGCGGGCAGCAGTCCCCGAATATATTCGAGCCGTTCAAGGTCTGCTGGACTCCGTGCCGTGGTGGTGTGTTTCGCTTCGCCGATCGCCAGGATGCCCCCAGACGGCCCTGTGGCGACAAGGTCCAAAACATGACTGCGTCGACCCTTGCCATCAGCAATAGATGTAGCACCCACACTGACAGTCGACGCGAGACCGAACTCGGCACCGTAAAGAAGCGTTGCTTCCCGGCACAGTCGTTCGAAGTGCGGTCCGACGATTTGGCTGTTCCAAGTGGCCTGGTTCTCCGACCACACAACTCGTTGTTGACGTCGACGGATTCGTGTGCGGTTCGGCCGAACAATCGCATCATGAAACGAGATGAACGGGTCGGCCAACTCGTACCGAGACCGCCGCGCACGCACTGGATCAGGAACCTGAATCAGAAGACCGGCCTCGGTAAGACGTTCGATCGGTCGGGCCAGAGCCGTTACCGGACGGCCGGTCCGCGATGAGATTCCCGTCGGGGTGCGGTCCCCGCGAGCCACCGCGGTAAGGATTGACCGGTAGACATTCGCCGACAGACCCGACGCATGCAACACGAGCGTGTCTTCCTCAAGCAAGGGCGACGCAGGAGTGAGAACCCGACCGGTCATCCACTCGTCAAAATCCGCCAGCGCAGATGGACCTTCGGACACGACATCCCGGTACCCCGGAAGTCCGCCGAGGGTGGCATGAACCAGAACAGCAAGTCGAGGATTCCTGGCCAAACCCCAAAACGCAGCGGCGGTCCGAAAGTCAAACGCATCTACCACCTGAGCCAACTGAGCCCGACCGAAAAGAGGCTGATCACGATCGAGCAAATGCGAGATTTGCGCTACTGCGGAACCGCAGAGGACAAGGCGGCCGGCCGCTTTCGCGGTGCCTTGTTTGCCTCGCCGACCACGGTCGATCACACGCTGAATGACCGACGGAAGCTCCGGACTTGCCTCGCAGAGGTAGCCAAACTCATCGAGCATCACCACCGGGCAGTTCGCCAACGACAGTAAACCCTCGATTGCTTCAGACCACGTCCCGTAGCGGACCATGCCGACCCCTACCCGTTCACCGACCACTCGACCAATGTCAGCCAAGCTCAATGCCGCGTCTTGCCTCACCGCCTCGACATACAATCCACCCGCCGCCTCGGCGTGCGCCGCCAGCAGCACCGACTTGCCCGCCCGGCGCGGACCCCACACCACCCCAAGACGACTCGACTCACTGACGAACGCGGAAAGTTCGTTCCACTCATCAACCCGATCGAATATGTCGCCCGGACGTTGCAATCTCATATGCCACAAAGCATATCAATCCAGCACATATAAATGTGGTTCGGCTGACGTCCGCCCATTCCTCGACGCGTGAAAAGAGCGTCGAGGTGTAGCTTTCCAATCGGCTGCAAGGGTGAGCCGCAACGCCCAACAGGCCAAAAGCCGTCTCGGTTCTGCCTCGAGCCCTTCGATCTTCGAGGAGGTGACCGATTCGGCGCGCAGGAGGAACCGTGCGAGCCCTTCGAGACTGACGTGCGAGGCGTCGGAGGTGCTCCGTCCGCGGACTGCTGTTTTCGGCGTCGGTGAGGTCAGCTACCAACTCGGCGGGGAGCGCGAGATCCCACCCGGCAAGCGAATCGGAAAGGTAAGCGTCGTAGTGGCAGCCTTGTCGGTCGCGGCGGCCCATCCCCTCGAACGACGCCGTCTAGTGGTATCGGATCAGCGCTCCCACAACCGTTCTTCTCCGCTCCTGTAAGTAACGCTTAGAGGTTAACCGCTATTTGGCGCCTCCGACCCTCGAATTACTCCAACAATCTCTTCTGGGAAGCGAAGGAAGGGCACCGGCGCAGTGCATACATATGTTGATCTAGTATGTATGCATGATCCGCCGCACCACGATCGAGCTCGATGAAGACCTGGTCGCCGAAGCACGAAAGGTGCTCGGCCAACCAACCGTTCGCGCCACCGTCGAAGAAGCACTACGGCGCGCCGTGCAATCGGGGAGATCGACCGACCGGAACCGCCGAGCCGAACAGATCGACGCCATGAAACGAGTAGCGAAGCTCATCGACCAAGACGTGCTCCTCAGCGGGGAGGCGTGGCGTTGACCGGGTGGATCATCGACAAGAGCATCGCGACGCGCCTCGATGATCCCAACGTCTCAGAACAACTCGTCGACGCCGACGGCCCCCTGCACCTCTGCGAAGTCGGCCTCCTCGAACAGCTTTACTCCGCCAAGAACGCCCGCGACTACGACCGACTCGAAACCATCCTGCGAACCAGCTTCGACGTGCTCAGCTCACCCCCAGACGTCCTCGTCGCCGCACAACACCTCCAACGCGACCTCGCCCACCACCGTGGCCTCTGGCACCGCCGGCCGATCCCCGACCTGCTCATCGCCGTCACGGCATTGCACCACGACGTCGGTGTCGTCCACGCCAACAACGACTTCGACCTCATTTCACGGGTACGACCCCTGCGATCCTGGAAGCTCGACGTCACCTGACCTCCGGACATCGCCGGCAACTCTGCCACCAGCGCGCAGTTGTTGACCGGACAGCACAGTTCGGCCGAGTCAGGCGATGGCCCCGACGGCGCGGAGATGGGCGATAGCGTCGGCCGACCAGCCCCAGTCGGCCAGGATGGCCTCGGAGTGCTGGCCCGGATTGGCCGGTGCGCTCTGGACCTGGCCCGGGGTTCGGCTGAAGCGGGGTGCGGGTCCGGGCTGGATCACCCCGTCGATCTCGACGAACGTGCCCCGCTCCCGGTTGTGCGGGTGTTGGGGCGCTTCGGCCATCGACAGCACCGGAGCGAAGCAGACGTCGCTACCTTCCATCGAGGCGCACCACTCGTCCCGGGTCCGGGTCAGGAACAGTTCGGTGAGGCGCTTCTTGTGCTCCACCCACCGGGCCTTGTCCATCCGGTTGGGGATGTCGCTTGCGTTCAGACCCAGCTTCTCCAGCAGTTCTGCGTGGAACTTGGCTTCGATGGAGCCGATCGAGATCCACTTCCCGTCGGCGCATTCGTAGGTGCCGTAGAAATGGGCGCCGGTGTCGAGAACGTTCGTGCCCCGCTCCAGTTTCCAGCCCCCCGAGGCGTATATGCCGTAGATGGCGGACAGCAGAGACGCGGCACCGTCGACCATGGCGGCGTCGATGACCTGACCCTGGCCCGAGCTGCGGGCCTCCAGCAACGCGGCGCACACCCCGAAGGCCAGGTAGAGAGCACCACCGCCGAAGTCGCCCACCAGGTTGAGGGGCGGCACAGGCGGCCCGCCGGCGTTGCCGATGGCGTCGAGCACACCGGTGAGGGCGATGTAGTTGATGTCATGGCCGGCGGCCTGCGCCATCGGACCGTCCTGGCCCCAGCCCGTCATCCGACCGTATACCAGGCGGGGGTTGCGGGCCAGGCACACGTCGGGACCCAGGCCGAGGCGCTCGGTGACACCGGGGCGGAAGCCCTCGATCAGGGCGTCGGCCTGCTCGACCAGCTTGAGCACCACCTCCACCCCCTCGGGGCTTTTGAGGTCGACTGCGATCGAGCGCCGGCCCCGGTTGAGGACGTTGAAGCGCCGACCCGAGTCGAGACCCAGATCGGCCGGGGCCAGCCGGTCGACCCGGACCACTTCGGCCCCCAGATCGGACAGAAGCATGGCGCACATCGGACCCGGTCCGATTCCGGCCAGCTCCACCACCTTGATTCCCTGCAACGGACCACCCATCGGGGCCTCCAATCAGATCGAGTGTCGAAGGCCGCAGTCTCGCACGACTCCACCGCAGCGCGCCTCCCGTGCGTCCCCGACGACCGAGGCGGCCGACGTGGTGATCGGCGATCCCGTCCGCCTCTGCGACGATGGAGGCGTCAGCGAACTGAGCACGCCTGCCGAGTTCGTAGGAGAGGTCTCGGGCCTGTTCGAAATCGCCACTTAACAACGCAACAGCGCTCTGTGCCCACCGGGCCCAGATCTCGCGAAAGGCGTGTGCGTCGGACAATCGCGTTTCGGATTCGGTCTGCTGGCTGAGTTCGTCCCCGGATTTGGCCCAGAAGCCCGTCGACGTTCTCGGGCGAACGGAACGCGCTGAGCCACGCGATGAGCGCCCACCCAATGGCGCGGAATTCACGTCGGACGACTCCACCGAGGTAGCGCTCATGACCTCGATTCCCACGGCACGACCATCACCGCCTTTGAGCACGATGTCGACCTCGTGAACATCGCGTTGCGGAAATGACACCGCAGCAATCCTGGGCGGGGGACTCGCGTCGCCCCGCGGTCAACGGGGCGTGTAAAGACCCTTCTCCCAGTCCTCGCGGATCTGGAACTTCTGGACCTTGCCCGACGGGGTCAGCGGGAAGCCGTCGACGTGCACCCAGACCGCGGGGGTCTTCTGTGGTGCCAGGTGCTCCCGGAGGAACGCCCGCAGTTCGGCGTCGGTCGCGGGCGCTGCGGGGTCGGCATCGCGGACGAACGCCGCAACGACCTCGCCCCACTTCTCGTCGGGAATGCCCACGACGGCGACATCGGCGACCTTCGGGTGCGTGAACAGCACCTCCTCGATCTCGCGGGGAAAGAGGTTCTCGCCGCCGCGGATGATCATGTCCTTGAGGCGCCCGGCGATGGTGGTGTAGCCGCGGTCGTCCATCGTCACGAGGTCGCCGGTGTGCAGCCAGCCGTCGGCGTCGATGGTCTCGGCCGTCCGCTCCGGCATCTCGAAGTAACCGAGCATCACCAGATACCCCCGGCAGCACAGTTCGCCGGGCACACCGATCGGAACCGTCGCGCCCGTGTCGGGGTCCACCACCTTCATCTCCGTCTGCGGGAGCGCCGGGCCGAGAGTGTTCGCCTTGTCGGCGGGCGCGTCGTCGGGTCTGATCAGCGTGATGCCGGGGGAGGCCTCGGTCTGGCCGTAGATGATCGAGAACTGGACGCCGAGGGTCTCCTCGATGCGGCGGACGAGTGCGGCCGGCACGCTCGACCCGCCGGAGCAGATGGTCTTCAGCGACGACACGTCACGGGTGGCGAAGTCGGGGTGCTCCATCATCGCTATGAGCATCGTCGGCACCGCCAGCATGTGGGTGCCGCGCTCGGTCTCGACGAGGTCCAGCATCAGTGCCGGGTCGAACTGCAGGAGGCACACGACGGTCGCCAGCTTCTGCACCGGGCCGAGTACGCCGAGCACGCAGCCGCCGGTGTGGAACAGCGGCATGGGGTTCACGTACACCCCGCCCTCGGTGAGCTCGAGCCGGTCGGCCACGTACCGGGCGTTGTTGGTGATGCCCCTATGGTGGAGGTACGCGCCCTTCGGGAAGCCGGTCGTGCCCGACGTGTACTGGATCTGCACCGGGTCGTCGGGTGTCACCTCCGGGAGCACGGTCGCCGGGTCGGCTGACGCCAGGAACTCGGACCACTCGTCGAAGCTGACGACGTCGCGCAGCTCAGGCAGTTGTGCGCGAACAGCGTCGAGGTGCGTCTGCATCGGGTTCCCTCGGAACGACGGCACGTAGAACAGCCCTGCTGAGCGCGACTGCCCGAGGACGTACTTCAGCTCCTCGGGCTGATACGCCGGGTTCACGGTCACGAGAACCACACCGGCGAGCGCCGCGGCGTACTCCATCACGACCCATTCGGGGATGTTCGGTGCCCACACCGCTATGCGTTCGCCTTTCGCAAAGCGTTGCGTGAGTGCTCGTGCGGCCATCTCGGCCTCGGCAAGGAGCTCGGCATAGGTCCAGCGCCGCCGGGCTGCGGCGTCGGCTATGCCCTCCACGAGTGCGACGGTCGCAGGCGCGGCGGCGGCCGCAGCTCGCAGGATGCCACCGACGGTCGTCTCAAGCACCGGTGTCGACGTGTTGGCGGGGACCTGTGACTCGGTGAGCGGGGCGGTGTTCATGTCTGCAATCCTCACATCTCGAAGCCGACACGGTCGAGCGTGGTTCGGATCGCACGCTGAAAGGCTGCAAGCGCGGGTTCGTTGCGCCCGACCGTGAAGTGCGTGTTCACACCCGACGCCAGCCCTCGCTGGATCCCCTCCATCGCCGGGAAGTCCTCCGTGAACACCGTCGTGATGGTCTGGTGCCAGTTCTTCTCCCAGTACTCCTCGGTCTTCGCGCTCCCCTCCGGGAGGTAGAAGTCGAGCTCGAAGCTGCATCGCGCCGGATCGGTCGGGTGCGGCGCGACCCGCCACGTCTCGATGTGGTCGAGCAGCCACACGAGCACCGTCCCAGGGAACAGAATGTGGACGATCACGGCGTGCGGGAGCAGCCGCCAGTCGTCGGTGGGTGTGCCGGTCAGCTCGAGCATCGACCTGCGGGGCAGGATCTCGCGCAGGTGCGACCCGAAGGTGTCGACCACGCAGAGGTTCGGCAGGAAGTACGGACCGACCGTAGCCCGGTGCAACGACGCGAAGTGGTACGGCTCCAGGAACGTCTCGATGACGAGCTTCCAGTTCATGTCGAGCTCGCGGCGCTCGTTGCGCCAGTGCGAGTACGTCGCAAGGCCGAGCTGGCCGAGCTCCGGCGCCATCGGGCCGAGCCCGACGTCGGTGCCCGCCTCGGGCAGGATCCACAGCATCCCGTCGTGCTCCACGAGTGCCAGTTCGCGCAGCCCGCACGATGCCAGGTCGACGTCGGCGAACGAGACCTGGTCGGGAATGCGGCGAAGCGCCCCGTCGAGCCCATAGCTCCATGCGTGGTACGGGCAGGAGAGTTGCCGCCCCCCGCCCCGTCCTGAAGCGACCTGTGCCCCGCGGTGGCGGCACACGTTGACGAACGCCCTGGCCTTGCCGTCCGATGACCGGGTGAGGACCGTCGGGGCACGAAGGTCAGCGCGCGTACAAAACGTGTCGGATCCCGGGAGATCGGTGGACAGACCGACGAACTGCGGCAGTCGCGTGAAGAGCGCGTCGAGTTCGGCGCGGAGCACCTCCGGAGAGGAGTACACCTCGACAGGCACCCGGCTGACGTCACCGGCCTTGATCGACTCATGCCGGCCGTGATGATCGATCAGCATCGAGATGATGCGGACTTCGTCGTCGTGGTTCATCGGAGGCTCCGATTCATGCGTCTCGCCGACTCGGAGATGGGCGCCGATCCGACAGCCGGAGTCGAAGAATTCGCCGCGAATCAGGTGTCCGCATGAAAAGCGAGCGTAGCGCGTCCATCCGCGTCGTCGATGCCGACAGCTTTCGCAACGGTCCGGGGCCCTCAACCGACTCGCCGACGCGCTCCCGCAGATGGACGTGGAGACCGGGGACCAGGAGGCGACGTTGACATCGACGACCTAGACGAAGACGACCTCGCGACCGTCGTACTTGTCCAGGAACATGACGGCTCGCGCGCCACTACCTCGACCTTCGACGCCACGAGCATCGCCACGCCGTACAAGACCTCGCGCAGCAGCAGTTGCCTGGACCTACCCGAGACGCGAAGGGCATCAACAAGGATCAGGCAGCGATCCTCGTCGACCGATACGCCACGGCCAAGAAAGGAGCTCTCGCCCTCGACCGTTTGGGACTGCCAATGCTGCAGAACCTCGCTTCAAACGGGGGACCGATTCCGCCAACCCAGGTTCCCGCCAAGAATCAATTTGGTGGGAACCAGCGGCGCCGACGATCAGGATCGAGCATGAATGCTGAGTGGAAGCAGACAGTGCCGGTGCTGCACGCGAGGTGGGCACCGTCACGGTGATGTTCACGGACCTGGCGGGGAGCACGGCGATGCGGGCTCGTCTCGGCGAGGAGGCGGCCGACCGGCTCCGCGGTGTGCACGATGCGATCCTCACCGACACGATCACGACCAGCGGCGGGCGCGTCGTGAAGCATCTCGGTGATGGTTTCATGGCCGCGTTCCCGAGCGCGGCAGGTGCGGTCGCGGCAGCGGTCGCGTTGCAGCAGGAGATCGACCGGGCCAACCGTCGTGGAGCGACGGAGGCGATGCGGGTGCGGGTGGGTATCTCGACCGGTGACGTGACCTTCGAAGGCGGCGACTGCTTCGGGCTGCCCGTCGTGGAGGCGCAGCGGCTCGAAGCATCTGCCGAGCCGGGAACGATCCGATGCGCCGAGATGGTCAAGCTGTTGGCCCGTGGCCGGGGCGGGCACGAGTTCGTCCCGCTCGGCGAGCTCACGCTCAAGGGTCTGCCCGAGCCGCTGCCGGCATGCGAGGTGCGTTGGACACCGCTCGACGACGAAGTCGCCTCGGCGAACGTTGAACTCGGCTTGCCTCCGGTGTTCGCTCATGCGGGCGGGTTGCCGTTCTCCGGACGCGCCGAATTGTTCGATCAACTCGCCGATGCCTGGAAGCGGTGCGTGGCCGGTGGTTTCGAGACGGTGTTGCTGGCGGGTGAACCCGGCATCGGCAAGACGCGCCTCGCCCAGGAACTGGCGGCGCGGGTCCACGGTGGCACTGGTCTGGTGTTGGCCGGCCGATGCGACGAGAACGTGACCGTGCCGTTCCAAGCCTTTGGCGCAGCGCTGGATTGGCAGATGAAGCAAATCGCCCCCGACGCACGTCTCGCTGCGCTCGGTGACCATGCCGGTGATCTCGTGCGCCTGGTACCTGATCTCGGGAGCCGGGTCGTGGGCCTCCCGTCGGCTCTGAGAGACGACGCCGACACCGAGCGGTACCGCCTCTTCCAAGCCGTAGCGTCATGGCTGTCGATCGGCGGGGTCGAGCGTCCACGGTTGCTGGTGATCGACGATCTTCATTGGGCCGACAAGCCGACGCTCCTACTCCTCAAGCACCTGATCGCCAACCCGGTGGCCGGGTTGATGGTGCTGTGCACCTACCGCGACACCGACGTGGACCGTTCCCACCCGCTGTCGTCGACGTTGGCCGACTTCCGACGCATGGCCGCCGTGACCCGCATCGCGGTGAGCGGCTTGGCCGACGACGGTGTGCGCGATCTGCTCGTTCGTATGGGCGGTCACGATCTCGATCCGGCAGGGATGGCGTTCGCCACGCTCGTGCACCGCGAGACGTCGGGCAACCCATTCTTCGTCGGCGAGGTACTCCGCCATCTCGCCGAGACCGGCGCACTCGTCGAGCATGGCGGGCGGTGGACGAGCTCGTTGCGTCCCGAGGAGGCCGGCATCCCCGAAGGGATTCGAGAAGTCGTGGGCCGACGGCTCAGTCGGCTCGGCGACGAGGTTGAACAGGTTCTGCGCGCCGCAGCAGTGATCGGCTACGAGTTCGACGTCGACCTCCTCGCCGACGTCGTCGGAAGAAGTGCCGACGACGTGCTCGACGCGCTCGACACGGCACAGGCCGCCAGCCTGGTCATCGAGGTCGGCGTCGACAGGCACCGCTTTGCCCACGCATTGGTGCGCGAAACGCTGCACGGCGAGCTGTCGGCCAGCCGCCGGGCCCGTCACCACCGCCGCGTAGCCGAGGCCCTCGAGGCCCGCCATGTCGGGGACCTCGACTCGATCGTTGCCGACCTGGCGACGCACTGGGCCGAAGCATCGGCAGGCGGCGACCCGGGCCGGGCGATCGAGCTTGCCGGTCGAGCGGGCGCGCAGGCCAACGAGCGTGGAGCGTGGGAGAACGCGATCCGCTGGTATCAGAGCGCGCTCGAAGTCATGGAAGATCAGCGCACGTACGACGTCGAGCGTCGCCACACACTGGTCGCGCTTGCCAGCGCGCAGGCGGACTCCGGTGCGGTGACCGATGCCAGACGATCTGTTGTCGAAGCAGCCCGCCTCGCCCTGGACGCCGGCGACATCGACACCGCTTGTGCCGCGCTCACGGTGTCGACCCGAGCGAGCTTCAGTGCGTCCGACCCCCCTGACGCGGAGAAGGTGGTGCTCCTGCGGGCGGCGTTGGCCACGCCTTCGCTCGCCCAGAAGCGAAGGGCCGACCTGCTGTCGGAGCTGGCCACCGAGCTCATCTTCGAGAACGACATCCCGGGCCGTCGAGAGGCGCTGACCGAGTTCTGGGATGCCCTGCCGTCGCTGGGTGCGCTTGAGTGCGCCCGGCTCCTGCAAAACCCCGGGGGGTTTGGCTTTGTTGCGTCTCGACGGCATCTCGAGTTCATGGGCGCCCAGGTGGATCGCTCGCTGGAGGTCGCCAGACCCGACCAGGCCCGCTGGCTCCACCTGGGCCGATGCTTGCGCCACCTGGAGTGCGGCGAACGCGACCAGGCCAATGACGCACTCCACGCGGCCCAGCAATTGATGACCCGCGCACCGAGCCGCCTGCAATGGTTCCCGCACATGATTTCGACGATCTTGTCCGTTATTGACGGCAATCTGTCCGCCGCGGCCGAGGCCGACCGGGAAACGTTGCGCCTCCTGGAGTTCTGGGCCGTTCCGGAAGCCGCGAACTACCGGACGACCATGGCGATCATGATCGGTCGCGAACGGCGATCGCTGGGCACCCTGCTCCGCCTCGCTGAAGTCATGGAATGCATGGGGCCGCCCTCGGGTCCGACACGCGCACTCGCTGCGTTCATCCGATTCTCGGCCGGAGACATGGAGTCGCCCCCTCGGGCCCTCGATCTCTTCCGCGTCGACGAGCTTGCCGACGACGCCGGCCATTCTGTTGTTGTCGCGCTGTGGAGCGAGATGGCCGCCGTCCTTGGAACCAACGCACAACGGCGATCCTTCGTCGCAGTCTTGGAAACGCAAGCCGGCGTTCATCTGCTGTCCGGTGGGATCTACTTCGGGGCCGCCGACCGCCTCCGCGCCCTGTTGCTCGACCGGCTCGGCGACCACGAAAAATCCGACGCGTTGTTCGCCGACGCAGTGCGTCAACACGAGGACCTTCGCTCGCCAGCGTGGGTCGCCCGCACGCAGCTCGACTGGGCCGAGTCACTCCTGCGTCGAAGCTCGCCTGATGCAGCGCGGACCCCCCTCGACGCCGCCGCCACGGCGCTGGGCAACCTCGATCTCCCCGACAACCGGATCCGCCTCGCCGGACTCCGCACCCGGCTCGCTGCCGGCTGACCCCAGGCAGATCCAACCAGTTCTCTTTCTGAGGGCACGAACACCGTCACGATCGACGAGGTCGAGTCGCGAACGGGAGCGACCCGCAACGCCGTGTACCTCGGCGTCAAGTACGCGATCGACCGGAAACGGCTGTTCTCACCTGCTCGCGGGCTGTACGTCGTCGTCCCCCCGAGTACCGGTCGACTGGTGTCGTGCCGGCGACTCACTTCATCGACCCGATGATGAACCATCTCGGGATCGACTACTACCTCGGGCTCACAACTGCGGCCGGTTGGTGGGGTTCTTCCCACCATGCTTCACAAGAATTCCAAGTCATCGTGAACGGACGACTGCCGGACCGGACCATCGGCAACGTTCGGCTGCGCTTCGTCAGCAGAGCCAGGCTCGACGACAACGCGATCCGTCAAGTCGCAGGGCCACGAACGATGCTCAACATTTCGACTCCCGACCTCACCGCCGCGACCTTGCGGCCAACCCGGCGCGCGTCGGCGGACTGTCCGATGTCGCGACCATCCTCGCCGAGCTCCCCGACCTCGACGGCCCCCGGATCGGCGACCTTGCGAAACACCGCACCCGAGCCGACGCTCGGCGTCTCGGTTGGCTCCTGTCACTCGTCCGACACGACTTACACCTACGTGCACTTATGAAAGTCGCTGAGCCGAACCATGGACAGCCGACACTCCTATTATCGAAAGGGCCACGAACGGGCCAGGTCGACATCGAGTGGAACGTGCTCGTGAACACGAACGTCGAACCCGACCTGTGATCTCCCCAAATGCCCTCCCCTGCAGTCGAGCCGGCCTTTGCCTCCGGCAGTAACGGTTCGGAGATGGCAATGACACGTCGCGGTGTAATGCGCAGCCGGCCCCTGCAGGAGCGGCAGTGCTCGCGGATGAACACCGAGACTTCTTCCTGGCGAGAAACGGTACGATGAAGGGGATGCGCATACTGATCACGAGCTCTCCACCGATCGGCCATGTTCACCCGCTCGTTCCAATCGCGCAGAGCCTCGTCACAGCGAACCACGATGTGCTGTGGGCCACGGGAGCCGACGCCTGCCCTGTCGTGGAGATGGCCGGATTGCGAGCGGTCCAGGCCGGGCTTCCGGCACAAGACCGCCGCGACGAGTACTTCCGTCGGTTCCCGGAGGCTCGAGAACTGCCGCCCGAACAGCTTCCCGGGCACATGTTCCCCCGCGTGTTCGGCACCATCGCCGCACCGTCCATGCTGCACGACCTCTTGCGGATCGTCGAAGCCCGGCGTCCGGACGTCATCGTGCACGAGGCAGGAGAACTGGCCGCTCCCATTGTCGCTGCGCTCCTCGGAGTCCCGAACGTCTGTCAAGGATACGGGGCACTCGTTGCGCCCGACCGAATGGGGAGCGCCTCTGACGCAGTCGCACCGTTGTGGCGCGAAGTCGGGCTCGAACCCCGTGAGTGGGCCGGTGCCTACCAACACTTGTACCTCGACATCTATCCACCGAGCCTCCGACCCCCATACGGCGATTACGTGACACGGCGAGAGTCGATGCGCCCGATACCGTTCAGCACCGACTTCTCCACGCCACCCGTGGTCGTGGATTTCGCAGAAGGCGATGACCGCCCGATCGTCTATGTCACCTTCGGGACCGTGTTCAACAATCCGGGCGGACCATTCCGACACGCCGTCGCAGGAGTTGCGGACCTCGACGTGCGGGTCGTGGTCACCGTGGGCACCGGGGGCGACACGGAAGCGTTCGGCCCACTCCCCGACAACGTCAGCGTGCACCGCTACGTACCTCAGACGCAGCTGCTCCCGCAGTGCTCCCTTGTCGTGTCACACGCGGGTTCCGGTACCTTCCTCGCATCCCTCGACCACGCACTCCCGCAGCTGTGCCTACCCCAAGCGGCGGATCAGTTCCTCAACGCCCAACAATGCGCAACGGCCGGCGCCGGGTTGAAGATCGCCCCGGCCGACGTGACGCGCGAATCGGTACGCCAAGCGGCCGCTCAGCTCATCAGCAACGACCAATTCCGCACGAATGCACAACGCATCCAGAAAGAGATCGCGTCGATGCCACACCCGGACACCGTCGTCAGCCTCATCGAGGAACTTGCCTGAACAGGTGGCCGTCAGGTCGAGGAAGATGCGGACATTACCTCGAAGGGGCGAGATCACCATCCGCTGATGCAGGTTGCGGAAATAGAGGGAGGAGGTCGTCGTGGACATCGCCCAGGACTCCTCGTCCTCGCCCTGCGCGCCACGCGACACCTCGACCTCCAATCCGTTCCCATCTCCTGGCATTCGGCCGTGACCAAGTCCGCAATTTGGTCAATGGCATGGGCTGGAACGGCGTTCGGAATCGGCTACGCAATCGATACCCCCGCTCTCGGAGCAATCGCCGGTGCCGCAGGCGCGCTCTCCGCCTCGTCGGCCCTAGCACTGGATACCCGGCGGAAGCAACCCTGACGCAGGAAATCCCAGCTGCCCTCAGACTCTGAAACTTGCGCCCACACGGTCGCAGTCTCGCCGCAGTTCGAGATAGTCGTCCAGCAGGCGATGACCCAATCGAGGCGGCGCCGCCACACCTCGACCTACACCACGAGACACGGGACGAACGAGACATCGGAAGCTCAAATCGTGCGGGTCACACCATCGAAGCCAACCGCAGAGTGTGCCACCCCCCGGCCACTTTGGTTCACCAGTCCGATGTTTGGAGCGCCCCGGGTCGGTGGAGGCTCGGGTTATTGGGTCCCGGGCGACCCAGCGGGCTCCGGCGAATTGCAGTGCAGACTGACGGAAAAGCGCAGAGGGCACCAAACGCGAACAAGGTCGACAAGCGGCCCCCATCGGGACTCCTGCGATTGACGGAGGTCGGCATCGGAGCGATCGCCGCGATACTTGGCCACAAATCGATACGCTGATCCTTTGATAGTGCTTAACGCTTTTCAGGTGCGGATGATGACGGATTCTTTGAGTTGTCGTGTGAGGATCTGTATCGCTTGTCTAATGGTGTCGGTGATGACGTCAGCGGCCCAGGGCAGATCGTTGAGCTGACCGGTGCTTTGCCCGGCGTAGAGGAGAAGGTAGTTGGCGTCGTCTTTTGCTCGGCGAACGTGCGGATGTCGGTGCAGGCGAGAGCTTGTGACGGGAAGGGTAAAGGCTGGACCTGGGCCCGGCGGAAAGCCTCCGTCAGTTCGTTGCGCAGGACACGCGCGTAACGGCCGGTGATTGCATCAGTGACAAAGGCGGATTCGCCTCGTTCCTCAAGGAGACGCTTCTTGTGCGCCTCCGGTGCCAAGGATTCGCGGGTGGCGAGGAACCGTGTACCCATCAGAATCCCCGAGGCACCGAGCACCAGCGCTGCGACCAGACCGCGCCCGTCGACGATGCCACCGGCGGCGATCACGGGGACCGTTACCGCATCCTCCACTTCAGGAATCAGCGAGAGCGAACCGTCTGTGCAGAAGCTCCGCGAAATTCGTACAAGCTTTGCCACGGATCTCCGACGAGGGTTACGCCGACCCCTGCTTCGATCGCGAGGCTGACAACGCCCGCGTCAAGCTCGTTCAAGTCGAACGCTTCATCGACAATGAGATGGGCAGAAGGAACGCCGCAGACATTCGAGCGCCGCGCTCCTATAGCGAGGATGCCTATCCGGGTCGATGGCTGCGCCCAGCACGTTCCTGACTTCTGCGTGTGTGCAATACGTTGGGACGAAGTTCATGGTCGGCCTCCGGCTCCAACGCGATGCCGAGGCGTTCGACACCCTCCGGCTCGCCCGCCGAATCAAATAGCACTCGTGCGATGCCGATGCGCGAGTAGTTGCCCTTCGCGACGAGCCGCGGGAACAGATACAGCTGACCGTCGGGCCCACGAGCGGACGCGGGGTTCAAGACGCCCTCGACCTCCAACACGTTGCCCAGCTCCGGTTCCATCACCACGCCTATGCGCTGCAGTTGGAACTCACCCATGGCGCACCGCTCCCATGCAGGCGAGGATCGTCTCGATCACGCGTTTGGACTCATCGGGATCTCGGACCTGGATGGACACAACGCCTGCTTCTTTGGCCGGATAGTCGTTTCCGCCGGGGAACAGGGCGTCGCCCACAAAGATCATCTCCTCAATGGCAATGCCAAGAGTGGTTCGCAGCTTATTGATCCCGTATGCCTTGTCGATACCGTGCCTAGTGACGTCAATTGATGTTGTTCCTCCCAAGCGCACCGTGAACCCAGGAATGAGGCTTTCGAGACGGATCTGCATCGTCTTGCGCTTGGTAAAATCAGGATCCCATCCCTTCTTCGCTTCGAGAGGTGCCTGCTGACCCAACGCGGAAAGCGTGATCTGGGTTCCCCGGTCCTCGATCTGCTGTCCCCAAATTTTCGCGTTCAGCAAATCGGTCGACTGCATAGCCTGGGTCAGTGCTCCACCGATCTTCTCCTTCTCGTCGTTGGTCAGATCCTCGGAGTAGAGCTTCTCCCAGCCCGACACGTACTTGAAGAACTTCGTTCCGGTGGTAGGCAGGATGAACAGGTTCGTCAACGCCGTCTTCGGCGGAAGGTGAGCGAGCAGTTGCTCTTGGAACTGCGGCCAATCGCCCCCGGAAATGACCGCCGCTTTCACAGTTTCCAGCAACGAAGCGAACAGAACCGCCATCTCCGGATCGATCGCGGATTTACTCTCGGCAAGGGTGCCGTCGAGATCGAAGACGATGAGCTTCTTCACGGGGTTGACATCATGAACGTGCATGCGACTCGGTGCGCCGTTGATAGACCATTGCCGTGGCAACGGTGAACACAACAAGCCAGGCGAGGCCGAGCAGTAGGAACCGGACTTCGTCGAATCGGCCGGTGAAGGCACCGTCGATCAGCACTCGCGACGCTCCGCGCCCCGGCATGAAGGCGCCCCAGGCAGGGGGCCCGCCAGGGACCATCTCGTTCTGGCCGAGGCCGACATCGATGAAGGCCAGCAGCAGGATCAGGTAGAGGCCGCCCAAGCGGCCCGTGAGCGGCCCCACCAGCACGCCGATCATGGCGTAGGTCAGGGCGATGAGCAGGTTGGCGCCAGCGAACACCACCCACTGGCGGGGTGCATACGCAGCTCCGGACACGGCCACTCCGACGGAAGTTACAAGCGCGGTCGCAGCGCCGATGATGCCGAGCCGGCCGGCCAGCACCTCACGCGGTCGAAAGCCGGCGAGTACTAGTCGCCGGTCACCGGCCCCTGAGCCCGTGACGATGAACAGGCCGGTGAGGCCGGCCAGGAACGCTGCGGTGACCGGCACCATGGTGGCCGCGTGCATTCTCCTCAGCGATATGGATGCCGTGAAGTGACGGGCACCCTCGACGAGCGCGATCGGGCCGGGCTCATCCACGGTCACGATGATGGCCATACCGATGAACAGTGCGGGCACCGCCATCAGCAGCACCCAAAGAACTCGGTTGTGGCGGTACTCGCGCATACCCGCCCGGAGCACCGCAGAGATGCGGACCGAGACCGGAGCCACGCGCACTTGGGCCGGGGATCGAGCGGCAATCTGGGATTTCGCGGCGGAGGCGACCATCGACTGAGCCGTCGCCGCCCTCGCGGGTGACGGCTGCGACGCGCCAAGGCGAGACCCGCTCCCCGTCACGGTCGACGCGGGCGTCACGCTCACCCGCCCGGCACCCGGTGCGGGTGCTGGTCGCGTGGTGGCGAAAAGGCGGGCCACGGCCAGGATCGACAGACCGACGGCCCACACCATCGACCAGCCGACGTCGCCGAGAGGGCCGCCGTGTCCGCTGGCCTGCGCCGTCAACACAAGGGTCGGGAAGTGCAGCGGAAACACCCTGGTCATCGGCGACGACCCCGACGTGAGGGCCGGTCCGAGGAACACGTCGAACACCCACACGACACTCACCAGCAGAGAGCCGTTCATCTCGGATTTCACGAACGTCCCGACGATCACGCCGAACGCAAGGTAGATGACGGCAACCACCACGGTTGCCGAGATCGCCCGCATCGGATCCTTGATACCGACGCGTGCAGCCAGCGCCAAGAGCCCCCCAGCTGCAGCCAGCAGGCCCAAGGCAAAGGATGCGCCGAGGCGGCCGGCAATGACAGGGGCAGTCCTATGGGCCGCGGCAGCGAGCCGCCGGTCCGCCGAACGGGCACCCCTGATCTGGAAGAACCCGGCCAGACCCGCAAGTGCGGCCGCAGCCCAGCCAGCCGTGGCCGCCTCGATCCGGCGAGGATTGCCGGCGCCCCCACTCAGCTTGGAGAAGTCGGCCATCGTCGGGCCCCAAACGAACACCAGCACGACGGGCACCACAACGAGCATCACCAGATTGAGGGGCTTGCGGGCGTAGTCGAACAGTGCTCGGCGTACGACCAGGCCAGACATCGAGCTCATCGAGGCACAGTCACACCGTCGCGCATCTCCACGATGCGGTCGAAGCGCGCCTGGTCAGTGATGAAGTGACTGATCACAACCACGCTTCGACCAGCCGCCCGACGTTCGGCCGTCAGGTCCCAGAACCGCTCGTAGGTGTCGAAGTCGAATCCGGCGTACGGCTCGTCGAGGAGCAACACCTCAGGGTCGGCCAGCAGGGCTACCGCCAGGTTGAGCTTCGACCGGGTACCGCCGGAAAGCTCCTCCGCCCGGGTCGTACGCCAGCGCTCGAACCCGAGCGTGGCGTAGAGGCCGTCGGCTGCAGCGGCGACCGTCGCGTCGTCCATGCCGTACGCGACGCCGAACAGTTCGAGGTGCTCCTCGCACGTAAGGCGGTCATAAAGAACTGGCTCCTGCGGGCAGTAGCCCATCCGGCCTGTGACGTTGATGTTGCCGCTGTCGGCCGCCAATTCGCCCACGAGGATCTTCATCAGTGTGCTCTTGCCGGACCCGTTCTCTCCGACTAGGCCGACAACCTCGCCAGCGCCGACCTCGAAGTCTGCGCCGCGGAGCACGGCCAGTTCTCGCCGACGCGGCCATATCCCTCGTCGATACGACTTCGTGATGCCCGACGCCACTAACCCGCCAACGTCAACGCCCGGCCTTGGCATCGCGGTCATCCCGATTCCGATCGTCGCGATCGCGATCGTTGTCGCGGGACGATTGATCATGGCCACCCATATTCCCCATTGAGCGCATCATGAAGAACATCATTAGCGGGCAGATGGCCAACACGACCAGGAAGGCGGGATTGAATCCGAACGCCAAGGCGAGAGCCACGCCGACCAACCCGATCATCACATAGGTCATTGTGCGATTGTTGCGGAACATGGTGAACCTCCGATTGTCACCACCCAGCTTCTGCTTCGGTAGTGGGTCAAAGAAGGGTCGAAGGTCCCGTCTCGGCACGCCGATCGGCTGCCAAATGCTGCCGACCGGCATCTGGTCCGAAATCGTGTAGTAGATAAG
>JANMZO010000337.1:0-13145 GCA_031383405.1 Acidimicrobiia bacterium
GCCCAATCGGGCAGGCGAAGCACGCATTCTCTTGCAGTGTGGGACGTTTCGGAATACGGTCCCCGGATGGACGTGACGAAACTCTCGAATGACACACTCCGCCAGAAGATCCGTATAGCGACCTTCGACTCCGACAATCTGCCCGATGCCGATTCCCGGAAGAAAGCCGCGGCGCTGCGTGCCGATCTGGAGAAGGAGCTGAGCCACCGGATACACCCGCGGCGAGGGCCGGGCAAGCGTTTCGCCACGCGACTCGGTCGCCTGTTGGGACGCGATCACTAGTGCATGCGCTCACGCGAACACGGAGGAGGAACCATGAACGATTCAAGACCCACGTTCTCGACTGATGTCTGCCGCCTATTGGGTATCGAGTATCCGATTCTGCAATCCGGAATGGGCGGCATTGCCGGGCCCGCGTTGGCGGCGGAGGTGTCCAACGCCGGAGGGTTGGGCATCCTGGCAGGTTTGCTCACCCCACCCGATGTGCTGCGGGCCCAGATCCGCCATCTCCGCTCGTTGACCGACCGGCCATTCGGGGTGAACCTGCTCCTACTCCCCGAAGTCCGCAATCCCGCCAGCACTGACGAGTTGAACGACGCAACGGTGGCGGCCGTTCAAGGTGTGCTCCAGACGGTTCGCGAACGGCTCGGACTGGAAGCATCCTTCAAGCGTCCTCCGTCGGTTCCGGCCCTCGTCGAGGCGGCGGTCGAAGTCATCATCGACGAGCAGGTCCCGGTCTTCAGTTCTGGACTCGGAGATCCCGGCCGTGAGCTAACCGACCGTCTGCACGACGCAGGGATCCACACGGTGGTCATGGTCACGAACGCAAATGACGCCCGGTCGGTCGCGGCGAGCGGGGCCGACGTTATTGTGGCCCAGGGCCTTGAAGCGGGTGGCCACCGTTCCCATTTCACAAAACCGCACGACGCCCGCCTGGGCGATCTCGGTTCGCTCTCGCTCATTCCCGAGGTCGTCGACGCCGTTAATGTTCCGGTGATTGCCGCAGGCGGCATAACCGACGGACGCGGACTGGTCGCCGCGCTCGCGCTCGGCGCCTCGGGGGTCCTGATGGGTTCGCGCTTTCTCGTGACCCGCGAGTCCAGTGCTTCTGAGGCCTACAAGAAGCGACTCCTGGAAGAGCGGGGTGAATCCACCGTCGTAACCGACGCCATCAGCGGCCGCTACGCACGGGTCGTGGGCAACGCGCTCACCGATGCCTTCCGGGACTCCGGTGTCGAGCCGTTCCCGTTCCCGTCACAACTTCTCGCAACCGCTGATATCCGGGCGTTCGCTGACCGGACCGAAGACGCCGATTACCTACCCCTCTGGGCCGGGCAGAGCATCGGCCGACTCAACGACCTGCCCTGGGCGGCCGACGTCGTGACCGACACCATCCGCCAGGCGACACAGATCCTCCTTCGACAGCTGAACGAACGCGTGACCGTACGTGCCTGATCCGTCGGCACGCCGGTGGTCACAGTCGACCGGCTAGAGATTGGCGTAGACGGTGCGTTCGAAGTCGTAGTAGAGACCGATTGAGGCACTGTCGGCGAACGGCAGGATCTGGCTCAGGTACGCGCCCGCAATGCCATTTGTGCGGTCGATCCAGAAGTAACTGTTGGCCAATCCGGCCCAGCTCAACGTCCCCTTTGCACGACCCGTGCTTCCGGGCTGTTCGTGGATCTGGAACGTCAGGCCCCACGACTTCTCCTCACCGGGGAACATCTCCGCGTCGTTGGAGAACTGCGGCGCAACCGTCTTCAGTTCCGTCACCCGGAGGTCGCCCATCTGGTTGGTGCACATCTGGGCAACCGTGTCGGACTTCAGCACCCTAACCCCATCGAGCTCTCCGTCGTTGAGGATCATCCGCATGAACCGGCCGTAGTCGCCCATGGTCGATTGCAGACCACCGCCACCCATTTCGAACTCGGGACTCTCCGGAGCCGGAAGATCGATTGCCATTAGATTGCCGTCGGGCAGGCGAGCATGAATGGCCGAGGATCGTTTGCGCATGGCGTCGGTGTGCACGAAGCCCGTGTCGTTCATGCCGAGAGGCCCGGTCAGATGCGTCGTGAAGTAATCGCCAAGCGTCATTCCCGATGCCGCTTCGACCATGAGTCCGGCCCAGTCGATACCTATGCCGTACTCCCATTTCGTACCCGGATCGAATGCGAGCGGTGTGCGGAGCGCGTCGCGTTTGAGCGAGAACAGATTCGGTGTGCCACTGGTTTCGTACCACCGACTCATGTCGGCGTTCCAGATGTCGTACACGTAGCCGCCCGTGTGGGTGAGCAGCTGTCGCAGCGTCGGCTCGCTCGCCGCGGCGCGGGTGATCGGCTGCCCTGCGCCGTTGAAGCCTTCAAGTACCACCGGATTCGAGCGGTCGGGGCAGAGGGCCGACATCGGGGCGTCGAGGTCGATGCGGCCCTGCTCCACGAGTTGCATCGCCGCCGCGCCGGTGACGGCCTTCGTCATGGAGAAGATCGCGCCTACCGTGTCGGGGGTCATCACCGCGCCGGTGCCGATCGACCGTTCACCGGCCGAGCCGAGATACCGGACACCGTCGGAGTCGACGACGATGGCTACAACTCCGGGCACCGCCCCCGATGCAACGCCTGCGTCAAGAACTGCATCGAGTGCTGATCGCATGGTTCTTCATCTCCTGATGCCGGTCGCCCTGAATATTGGCTGTCGTGCGGTGTGTTCGTGATCGCAGGCTAGCGCGCCCGACCCGAGCGCGCCTGACCCGAGCGCGACCGGTCCGGTCTCGGCGACGTTCCGGCGACATTCCGGCGACGTTCCGGCCTCGGCAACGTTCGGGCCGTTGATCTACTCTTGCCCGATGTCGCCCAAGCTCGATCTCGAAGTCGCCCATGCCGTGATCTACGTCCATGACCCGGAGGCGATGATCGACTTCTACCAGCGAGTCCTGGGATTTGAGGTGACCGATCGGGGTCCCCTGCCGGGCGGAACCAGTGAGATCATCTTCCTGTCCCAGACCGCCCGCCATCACCATCAGGTGGCCTTCATCACCGGGCGACCCGAGGCGGGACGGTCAAACAGCGTGAACCACCTGGCCTTCCGGTCTTCCGGCACGATCGACGATCTCCGCACGCTGAAGGACACGCTGGAGACCGAACCGGGGGTGCGGGGAATAATGCCCATGACCCACGGCAACGCCTGGTCGGTCTACTTCTCCGACCCCGAGGGCAACGGGGTGGAGATCTTCATCGACACCCCCTGGCACGTCGCCCAACCGCAGGGAAAGCCGCTCGACTTCACCCTCAGCAACGACGAGATCGTCGCCTGGACCCAGGAGACATTCGGAGCCGAGCCGGGGTTCGGCCCGATCGACGCCTTCTACCAACGCCGAGCCGACCAACTTGGCGGTGGCGTGCAGTAACGACGCTATGACCCGAATACTTGACTACCGCGGCCGCGAGGCTGATCGGACGGTCACCGTTGCGTCGATCGTTGCGCTCAAGAACTCGGGAAAGCAGCTCGCCCAGGTCACGGCATCCACGGCCGACGAGGCAGCGGCGGCCGAGGCTGCCGGAATCGAAATGGTCGTCTGCATGGCCGGAGCGGTTCCGTCGGTTCGACTGGGCTCCTCACGCGTGTTCGTCACCGCGGCTATTGACTTCGGCGGTGCCGTCACCCTCGACGAGTTGCTGGCTACCGCGTTTCAGGCGTTGAACGACGGCGCCGACGCGGTCATCACCGCCCGGCGAGTCGACGCTGTGCGTCTGCTCGCTGCCGAGGAGATACCCGTGATGGGCCACCTCGGTTTCGTTCCGAAGAAGTCAACCCTGTACGGCGGGGTTCGCTCCGTCGGCAGGACCGCCGATGAAGCCACGGCGCTGTGGCGGAAATTCCAGCAAGTCGAAGAAGCCGGCGCGTTTGCGGTGGAGTGTGAACTCATCCCGGCGAAGGTCATGGCCGAGATCAACCGGCGAACCGGCCTGGCCACGATCTCACTCGGATCGGGACCCGGCGCCGATGTGATGTTCCTCTTCACGTCAGACATCTGCGGCGAAAGCGGCCGCAAACCGCGCCATGCGCGCGCCTATGCCGATCTCGCCTCGCTGCATGCCCAGATTGCCGCGGAGCGGGTGCGGGCGCTGTCGGCGTTCCGGGGCGACGTGGCCACCGGCAGCTTCCCCCACGACTCCGAGGTGGGACAGATCGACCAGGGGGAACTGGAGCGATTCGTCGAATCACTCGACCGCGCGTGATTGATGGCTCACGCCCAGGGAACACCGAAGGAGTCGTCGAAGGCCAGGGCCGAAGGCGGTTGCCGGGTGATGGGACCGTGCCCACCACCGAGTGGGTAACCGATGGGGACCATCGCGAGCGTCGCCCAATCGGAGGGGATGTCAAGGGCCTCTTGGACTTTGGGCTCCTGGAAACAGTGCAGCGTCGTGAGCGTGCAACCGAGGCCTTCCTCCCGGCAGGCCAGCATGGTGTTCTGCACGGCGGTGTACACCGATCCTCCGCCGACCATGGAAATCCGTTCGAGCTTCGCGTCGGTGATGGCCATGTTTTTCGGGTTGGCGCAGAACATCAGGATGACGGGAGCTTCGGCGAGGTGGGCGGCCAGATAGTCGCCGGCCCCAAGCGTGCGGCCGATTTTGTCGGCGTTGGCCCCGTTCGGCATTTGCGCCAGCCGGGCCCGGTTGGCGGCCGTGTAGGCCTGCCACTCCGGCTCGTAGATGGCCTGAAGCTTCGCCTTGCGCTCCGGGCTGCGCACCACGATGACCCGCCAAGGCTGCACGTTGCCGCCGGTCGGGGCCCAGCACGCGGCCTGCAGGACCCGTTCAACCACGTCGTGGGGAATCGGATCCGGTCGCAGCCGTCGGACGGCGCGAAGGGTGCTCATAGCCTCGTACAGTTCGGTCATGGGTGAACCTTACGCCCCAACGAAGATCGGCCGTTCGTTCGCCCGACCGCCACGGCAGCGGTACCGTACCGGGGTGCGAATGGTCTTCGGCCCGGATGACGAGAACGAGTTTTATGACGCAAGGGACGCCTTAGTCGCCCAGTTCGAGGCGTGGCTCCCGGGGGCTGGCCCACAGAAACCGCAGGAAATGAACGCCGCTGCGGGCACAGCCGGTATCGCCCTCGATTGGAAATACGGTTACAGCGACGGTGACCTGGGCCTGTGGACCCTGCCACATTTCGATGAGTTCCTCCTTCAGTGGTTCCCGAGGAAAGTGGCGATTCCGAGCGTCCTGGCTGCTCAAACACCCAGGGAACTGAATCTCTTCATGTTGTTTCTGGCTTCGCAGGGGCTGCTCTCGGGTGGCTCGTCATCGGTGCGCAGTATCGAGAAGTATCTCCGACAGATCGTCGCCCCGTTCACGCGTGCGTTCGACGATCCCGCACGCCACGGTCTCGCGAAGTCGCTGTTCGGCGGACTGGCAGACCTGGGCATCGAAATCGATCCCGGCAATCCCGCCTCGCTGGCCAAAGCTATGGAGCAATTCAACTCGCTTTCCTTCGAAGCGCGCGGCGAGATCGTCGGTTTGACGGGCCAACCACCCGGGGGCCGTATCGGCGCCCGACCGGTCGACCCGTGGGAGGACCTGCTCGACGGCGTCGAACTACCGCCCGCTCCCACACTGTCAAAGTCCCGGGCCGATGAACTGGCAAAGCAAACGTCGGTCATTTCGAACTTCCGGCTGATCAGCGAATTTTGCGATCGTCCGCGCAAACTCACCAAGACCGGCAAACTCACCGTGGCTGACGCAATCGGCCTCGCCACGCTCCTCGGCATCGACGAAGCAGCCATCAATCGGACGCCGAAAATTCGGTCGGCGGCCGATCTCGGTGCGTTGCACTTCTTCCTGGAATGGGCGCTCAAGTCCGGCACCGTCCGACGAATCAAGGGCACGCTTACTTCCACGTCATCGTGGAACAAGAAGTCGGCGTTCGAGCAGTTGGAAAGTGCACTTACTACTCTTGTTGAGGCCGGACCGCTCACACTTGGTGATCAGTCACGTTGGAGGTTCGACAACATTGACGTGATCCTCGACGGTGGTGTCACCGCTTTCCTCGCAATCGTGTACATGCAGGAGGAGTTGGCCATCCCCTTTGTCGAGGTTCTCGACGCGGCCCTGGACGTCGTCTTGGCCTACGGCACCTGGTCCCCACACACGACACACGACATGAAAGTCCGTCGGATCGCTGCAAAGTTTCAGAAGTTTTGGGAAGTGATCAACCTCACGGGAATCGTGGAACTTAGCGATGTCGTGGAACCCGCCGATCCACTCGTTCCCCGGGGTCCCGGAGACCGCGAAGATGAGGTGGATTCCGAGCCGGTTTTCTGCCTGGCTTTGACCGAACTCGGCCGTGGATGCGTCGCCCGACATCTGGAAAGCCAAGGATTCACGATTCCGGTCGTTGGGCAATTCGCCGACAAACCACTCGACGAGGTACTCGCTCACGTGACCCGGTGGCCGCGCTCCCGGGTGGAAGCGGAGTTCGTGGCATGGGCCGCGAAGAACGGCGCCGACACCACAATCGCCGAGTTGCAGCACATCGTCGGTTCGACCGATGATCCCCAGCCACGAATCGCCTCAGTCGATCTGGCCGGGCTTCTCGGACCCGACGCCGAACGTGCGGTCCGGAGCCTCATCGAGACCAGGGCCAGAGCCCACGCGCTGTCGTGGCTCGAGATCCACAACCATGAAGTTCCGGAAGCCGGTGACGACGAACGAGCGCAACTGGCGCTGCTGGCCGCCTTGGAAATGATGTCCCTCCACTGCGCTGGCGACCCGGAAGACGACGAGGTAATGGCCGGGTTGTTCGTCAAAGTCTTCGAGCGCGTTCCGGTAGAGGAGGTATTCCGGTTCCTGTGGCATATCGAAGAGCCCTGGGCCGGCGACTTGCTGGCTGCCGTCGGCCGACTTCACCCCGACAAAGCCATCGCAAAACAGGCACGGAAGGCCGTCATGCAACACCGGACCCACCTCGCCAACAAACGGAACAACTCCTGAGGGCGGTGGGCGCCCCCGGGTCAACTCAGACCGAGAGATACTCCGGTCGATCAGCGGGATCCTTGTCGATCGGCATCGTCCACTCTCCGTAGGGAAGATTCGTGGCCAGGACGACGCGTACCGGGGGACCCGCCAGGTTGCGGTGAAGGAACCCTGCCGGCGCGTCGAGCCGACATCCGGGGCTCACCTCGATGAGCTCGCCATCGCCATTTCGGAAGGCACCCGTCCCTGCGATAACCCACGTGACGGCCTCGAAATCGTGCCAATGCAACGTCTCGTCCTTCTCGACGATGAGGTCGAACGCGACATCGGTGGACCGCCATGAGCCAATGCCCGTGATGACCCCGGCGATCACCCTAGTGAGGGCCAGTTCGGACACGTGGCGGCATACGGTTCGCCGGCCGGGCCGAACCGCGACCATTCCTCGGTGGTCAGATTTCGACCGGCCGCCCGGCAGGCAATCGTCGGCCAGCGCTGGGTGTCGAGGTTCCAGTCGAGCAGGTATTGGTCGACGCCAGTGAGCAGATGAGGTCCGTCGACGCCGTCGAGCTTGAAACTGGCATCGTTCGGAAAGGGGTCGCCAATCTGCACGCCGGCGTCGAGATCCCACAGCGAAGCCTGTCGGGGAGAACCCGACAGGAAATAGCGGCCATCGCCGCTGAACCAAAGTGGTGAATCGCCCATGTCGCCCTCGTTGCTGCCGACGAGAGTTTTCCGAAGCGCGAAGGTAGTCGCGTCGCGCAGCCGGATGCGGCCGGTCACTTCGGCGATAGCGAGCGTGGAGCCGTCGGGGCTGTACCGGACCGCGGCGACGCGTGGGCCGGTCGGATCGACTTCGGTGATCAGTTGCGTCGTCGCCGTGTCGAAGATCTTGACCGACCCGCCCTCGTCATCGGCGACCGCCAGGCGTTTCCGGTCGGGAGAGAAACTCAATGACCTGACGGGATGGCCGATCGCGGTGAAGACGCGGACCGGGGCTCCGGTGCGAACATCGAAGACGCGCAGACCCGGAGCGCCGAACACGATCCATGCGCCGTCGGTGCTCACGGCGTCGGCCGACCAGGTGGCGCGCACATCGTATGCCGCGATCTGTTTTCCTTTAACGGAGTCCCATGAGGTGACGTCCCCGAACGGTGACACGCTGAACAGCAATTGCGACCGATCGAAATAACGATAGATAGCCGCTGTCGGCGGAACCGGAAGGCGGACCACCTCCTCGGTGGACAAATCCCAACGGGCGACGCGTTGCGCAGCGTACAACAGGCCGGCGCCCTTGAACGCGGTCAGCGTTGTGCCACTCGGACTCAGACTCCCCACCGTCGCTCCCTCGCGGGGCGCGGCCCGTGCTAGAAGCCGGTCACCCCGCAACGACCAAAGACCGACACCCTCACTGCTCGCCACCGCGACCGTGTCACCTGACGGGGACACGGCGAGATCCACGGGATCCTTGAGGCGGATGTCAAAAGCCGGTTCGGCCGGCTGCTGGTCAGCGGTATTCTGGCGCAGGATCTGCCCCCCGCTCGTGAGTGCGAGCACCGTTTGCGCGTTGAGCCACGCCACGTCGGAAACCCACGGTCCGCCGCTCGAGTCGGCGGGGGCGACGGACATGGCCGGAGTCAGTTGCGCACCCGTGCGGGTGTCGAATGTCCCGACCCTCGCCCGACCGGCAATCACGATCCGGGATCCATCGATGTCGATGTGGAATGAGTCTGACCAGGCGGTGCGACCCCGGATGGTTGCGTCGACGAGGACGCTCTCGGACCCGATTGTGGCACCGGTCGCGGCGTCCCACTTGCGCAACACGGGTCCGTGTACCGAGACGATCACCGAGCCGCCTTCCGTGAAGCCAACAACATGTTGCCCGGATCCGATGCAATCGCATTCGACGTTTGCACTCGGTCCGATGTCCTCCGGCAGTTTGATCTGACGGTTCGAGAACTCGGCGTGGGCCAAAATGGTCCACTTGAGTCTTCCGCTGGCCGAATCGAAGGATCGAAGGCGACCAGCCTGGTCGATCGTTGCCACGGTCGTTCCGTCGGGCGAAAACGAGATTCCCTGGACCGGATCGTCGTGCGCGAGTCTCACGGGATTCGTGACAGGGTGATCCAGCGAAACGACGACAACCTCGTTCGGTGCACCTTGGACCGTGATCGCTGCCCGCACCTGGGAGAACGCGGCGAGGGGAACTACGGCCGGGGTACCGTCGAGATTCGTTATCCGCTGACTCACGACGGCCAGGTCGCGAAGGTCGCCGCTCAGCTTTCCGGAGCGAACATCCTGCACAAACACGCCGTCAGCACCGGCCACCGCGATCCGCCCATTGTCGAGCCATCGCACCTTGTTCGTTCGACGACCGGCGGACAGCACGCCCAGGAAGTTGCCGGTTCCGGTCAACGCCCGCTGCAGTGCTCCGAGACTCTCGGCGTCCGGCTGACGGCGGAAGGCCTCCGCCGCAAGAAGAAGGGCAAGCTGAGGATTGCTCGGGGCCCGCGTGGCCGCCTCGACACCCAGACGACGCGTTTCGGAAGTAGCGCGGGCGACTTCGGCTTCGGCGGCGCGTTTAGACGCGATTTGCGAGTTGCGTGAAGCGCTGGCTCGTTGTTGCACCGCAACGACACCGGCAATGAGCGCGAGAGCGGCGACCGTCGCAACCGTTGCAAGCAGACGCCGCAGCCGATGGTTGGTCCGTTCGCCGAGCTGCAGGCGATCGATCTCGGCAGTTCGAAAGCCGTCGCGCTGCGCTTCACCGGCGTTCAGGAACGCCAGTTCCCGTTCGTTGAGATCATGCGGATGCGCGGACCGCCAGGAAAGTGCATCCTCAAGACGTCCACCACGGTAAAGCTCCGCCGGATCACAACCACGGGCACTCCAACCCTCGGTTGCGTCGGTGATTTGTCGCAGGATGCGCAACCCCTGCCGGTCGTCGTCTATCCAGGCGACCAAGCGGGGCCACTGGTACAAAAGCGCTTCATGTGCTATCTCGACCGTGGGCAGGCGCGAAGCACGATCGCGATCAAACGACAGCAAACGTGCGGCGCCGAACTCGTTGATCAACGCCTCGGAAACGCCCGAGTCGTCGGAGTGCGCAACGAGTTCGCTGCGCAGCGCGCGTCGCCGGGTGTCGTCGGCACCATCGCCCAACGTGACCAGGCGCCCGAAGATCCTTCGGACGACCTCGTCGCCCGTCGGCCCGGCCTGGCACACGAGCTGCTCCGCCCGCTCGGCCAACGCCCCGGTGACCCGACCGATCTTGCGGTACGCACCGATGCTCAACTGCTGCTCGCTTCGTCGCTCAAAGAGCTGGTGCATGGCGAACTGCAGAAGGGGAAGGGCGGCCGCCCGGTTGGACACATCTGCAACAATCTCAGCGACCAGACCGTCTTCGAACGTCACTCCCACACGGCGCGCCGGCTCAACGATCGACTGCTCCAACTCCGCAGCCGTGAGCGGCGTGACCGCCAACATGCCCGCTTTCAGCACCTGTGCGAAATTCTGATGCCGGAGCGGATGATCGAGAAAATCGGCCCGCAGGGTCAGCACGACACGGACCCGTGATGTCTCGTGGGTGACGGCCTTCGCCAGCTCATCGAGAAATCGTGAGACGACCCTCGGATCGCACCGCGTAAACAATTCCTCGGACTGGTCGATCACGAGAAGAAGATCGCTGGTGTCTTGGGGAGGAAACCAGCTACGGATCGAGACAATGCTGTCGGGCTCCCCGAACATCCGGTTGATGCCGTCGACGTGATCTGCCCCCGTTACCCGTAGAACCGCTGCCGCCAGCTCCCGGAACGGGTCCGTACCCGGAACGAAGTCCAGGAAGTACCACTGATCGGAGTCGCCGATCGCGCCCCGGCGTAAGGCCGGAAGGAGTCCGGCCCGGACCACCGACGATTTGCCGGAACCAGATGCGCCGACGACGGCCATGAAGCGGCCCGCCCGGCCGGGTTGGCGCATGTGAGCGAGAAGTTCGTCGACAAGTACTTGGCGGCCGAAGAAGTCCTTCTCGTCGGCCTCGTGAAACGCAAGAAGTCCTCGATACGGGTTTCGGCCGGTCTCGATCGGTGTTGCAGGAGAGCGAACGCGTTCAGGCAGCAGCTTGCGGAGGGCCGTGACGAAGTCGTCGATCGAGGGGTAACGGTCCGCAGCGGCCTTCGCTGTTGCAATGCCGAGCACCTCATCGATGCCCGGCGGGAGATCGGATCGCAGCGACGAGAGAAACGGAATTCGATCGTTCAGTTGCCTCTGCGTCAGCGCTGTTGTGTCGATGGCATCGGCGAAGGGGCGCTGCCCGGCCAACGCCTCGAACACCGTAACGGCCAGAGAATAGATATCGCCTTGCGGTCCTACCCCGAGGCCCATCAGTTGTTCGGGTGGCGCGTACGCCGGTGACCCGCGCGAGAACGAGATCTGCGGAGAAACGCCATCGGTTGCCGAAAGCGCTATGCCGAAGTCGCTTAGATACGCGTTGCCATCGAAATCGAGCAGGATGTTCGCCGGCCGCACGTCTCGGTGGACAACTCCGGCACGGTGGGCACTGGCCAGAGCGGAACCGATGTCGCTGACCATCCGTGCCGTCCGCTCGAAGGACCAGGGGCGGTTGGCGATGTGCGACTCGAGCGAGCCGGCGCGCAGCCAACGCATGACCAGGCACGCGCGGGAGGGCTCTCGCCAGAAGTCGTAGAGCGGAACGATGTTTGGATGTTCGAGACGGGCGATCAGCTGGGCCTCCGCCTCGAATCGCCGAATGAATTCGGGCCGGTTGGCCAAGTCCGCACGGATGATCTTCACCGCGACATCACGACCGACCGAAGGCTGCGTCGCCCGGTAGACAACCGAGAATGCCCCTTCGCCGAGTCGTTCGAAAAGCTTGTATCCCCGGACGGTCCGGTGCGGACCCTCGGACTCCACCGAAGGCGAGCGGTCGAACGCGAGAAGATCTGCCTCAGCGGCGCGCATGCCGGCCGAGGGTTGCAGGCCGAGTTCGGTCCGGAGGAGACGCCGGTACTCTTCGTACACGCTCAACGCTTCGGCTTGACGTCCGCCGTTGGCCAAGGCATCCATCAGCAGGCGGCGCAACCGTTCCCTCAGGGGATGCCGTCGAACGAGGAGTTGGAGATCGGCCACAACGGTCGAGGCATCACCTAACGCGAGGCGGACAGCGGCAAGTTCTTCAGTTGCCGCGAGGCGCAACTCATCGAGGCGTTGCGCCTCGGGTAGGAACGCGTGGTCGGCACCGAGTTCGCCGAAGGCGGGACCCTGCCAGAGGGAAAGTGCCCGCCGTAGGACCTCAGCGGTGGTCTCCACCGGTAGGTCGAGCCGACGGGCGGACACGGTCAATTCGACGAAAGCAGCGGCATCGAAGACCGTGGGACCGGCGCTGAGTAGGTAACCGTTCTCTCGGGTCGCAAGGACGCCGGGGGGAAGGCCCGCCTGCTCCAGGACCTTCCGTAGCCGTGTGACATAGATCCGCAGCGTCTTGTCGGGCTCGACGGGGAGGTTCCCGTTAGGCCAGACCGCCTCGATGAGGTGGCCAACACCGACCACCTCATTGGCACGGGCGAGCAGGGCCGCCAAGAGGAGGCGTTGGCGCGGGCCGCCGAGGGGAACGATCCCGCCGTCGCCGACAACCTGCACTTCGCCGAGCACCTGCAGTTGCATGTCTCCGCCGCCTTTTCTAGGGTCGTACGACGCATTCCGTATTATTGGCGAAGTGCGGCATTGAGCTTCGCAACAAGTTTCGGCGTAACTCGCTCAGCGGCCGATGCCTCATCATGAAGCATGAAGATTGCCGGTCCGAAACGGGCGATAACCCGCAGTATCGGAATTGCGGGCTGGGCGACACCGTTGACGTAGAGCGTCTCCTCGTAGCGGATCGATACCTGGTCATCTCCGAGCGCTGGGATGGTCGGGCCGAATCGCGGATTGGACGCTACGTATTTGACGGTCTTGTTGGTTAGGGGCGGGTTGTCCCGGCTCGCAAGGTCGACCGAGATCGCGGTCATGAAGCCCGATTCGCAGGCGGGAAAATTCGGGTGGTTCCGAATCGACTCCATTACTGCGTGGGCCGTTGCATCGCTCGATGTCAAGACAACCACGTGCACGACCGCCTTACCCGTGTTTGTGTTCGTGTAAATCCACCCCTTT
>JANMZO010000340.1:0-20011 GCA_031383405.1 Acidimicrobiia bacterium
TCCGTACAGCGCCGCCACCGCCAGAAGCGCGGCGCCCGCGACGCGCTCGTCGAAGCCCACGACACGTTCGCCGGACTCGGCGCGAGGTTGTGGGTGGAGAAGGCCGCCGCCGAACTGGCCCGGGTGGGTGGCCGCGCGCCCGCCGCCGGGCTGACGCCGACGGAGCTCCAGGTTGCCGAGCTGATCGCCGCCGGACGCACCTACCGCGAGGTCGCGGCCGAGCTGTTCATCGGCCCGAAGACCGTCCAGTGGAACCTGTCGAAGGTCTACCGCAAGCTCGACATCCGCTCGCGAGCCGAGCTCCCCGGCCGGTTGGAACCCAGGTGATCCGTCGTTAATCCCAGCCGACTGGCCGATTTCTATCGCCTCGACCGAGGCTCATAGTCGAGGACACCCACCGCTACGAAGGAGTCCCGAACATGCCTACACTGACCATCGAGCGCCCGGCCGCTGACCACCCGAACCCTGTTCGACGCGAAGGATCCGCCGACCTGGTCCGCACGATCGGCGGCGTCCAGGCGCCCGCCGCCGGGCCGTGGGAGATCGGCAGGGGACAGGGCCTCGGCCTCGCAGCCCGCGGCCTGCGCCCTCGGGAGCTGCCCGCCCGAGTCCATTGCGGGACGCTAATCGTCGCCGAGGACCTGTTGGGCTCGTCGCTCGACTTCACCGTGCTCGTGCCCGACACGACGGATTGTGTTCGCTTCTCCACTCGGGTGACCCGGCTCCTCTCGGTCGACTCGTGGCAGGCCGACGGCACGACGACGACCGCCAGCGGCTCCCGCCCGGTGTCATTGCAGCTCCGCTACAACGGCGTCTTCCGCCAGTGGCAACGGCCACCGTCTCTCTGGCTCACCATTCAGGCCACCCTCGACCTGCCCGACCTGGGCGTCGCCGTCGGGAGCAGGCGGGCCGGCCGGTTGAAGATGGCTGCCGAGCTGAACCTCAACCCGCGTGGTGCTATTGGGCATGCCCGTTAGTTCGCCGGTGTTCGATCCGGGGTGATGTAGTGAGGTGGAGCCCGGCGGCGCAGTCGAGTTTGCGGCGTTTCAGTCGGCACGGTCCACGGTGAACGCAGCGTGGCCCAGCGAGGGTTGGGGTTGGGGTTGCCGGTGCGGATAGGGATCGCGTCGGGTGAGGCCGAGTTGCGCGGTGATGACTCTTCGGGTCGACGTCGAACACGGCGGCGCGGGTGATGGAGGCCAGATCCTGCTGGCTGCGTCCACTGCGAGTCTCGTGTCGGACCTCTATGTGGTCGATCTGGGGTTGCGGAGCTTGCGCGATCTGTCGGCGCCGGTGCAGTTGTTCCAGGTACGCGCTGACGGGTTGCGTAGCGAGTTCCCGTCGTTGCGGACGGTGGATGTGGTGCCGGGGAATCTGCATGCTCGCCATCGACGCGCCGTGTTCGTACTGTGCTGCGGCGAGGGCAACGCAGCTGTCGGTCATCTTGCGGAGGAAGCGTCGTCGAGCGATGTCGGCCCGCTCGAGTAGGCCGTGACGGTGGTCCTGTGAACCTCGTAGCGACGGGAAACGCTCTCGATGCACTCACTCGCTACGCTCCCTCTTTCCGCTTTCGCCGACGGCCGGGTTCCAACGTCGTCTCGCTAGGGCCACTCGCTGTTGTCGATTCACAACACTCCGGCACGTCTCCCTGTTCAGGGCTGGGTTCGAAAGACGACACGAAGGTGTCGAGATTTTCGCGCGCCGAACGTCACAGTCCCGGTGGTATGTGGCAGTAGCCGGCTGGGATTGTGGGGCTTGTGGTCTGGAATGACCTCGACACGCGCTTGGCGCTTGTGGTTCGGCGCGATTGGTAGGCCCGATCTTGGGGCATCGAATTCCGGTGACGTTGACTGCGGGGCGCGGTCGCGTTTGATGCGTTCGGGCTGTTATGGCCTTTGGGTGGGGGCCAGCACCCCACGGCCGGCGTGGTAACACCCTTGCTTGACGAGGTAGCTAGCGAGATACTGGGGACGTGTTCGAGCGCAGGGGCCGAGGCGGTTTGGCGGTCGCGTTATCGCTTTGGAGCCGGTCGGACTCGCGGCGGCATATGGGGGCGTTGATCGGGCTCGCGCTCTTGGTCACGCTGACTGGCGGTGCGACGCTTGCCGCGTTGGCAGGCGCACGCCGGTCAGCGACCGCCTTCGACCGGCTGCGTGCGCGCACCTTGGCAATGGACGCGGCGGTGTTCGGCGGTCCCGAGCAGACAAGCGCGGCCGTCGCTGACCCGCGCGTGGCGGCGTGGGCACCGTTTTCGATTGCGGGCGTGGCCTCGGTCGACGATCCCGACCTGTTCCCGTTCGTCGCGCCCGGAAATGACGCGATCGGACGCGTGATTGAACGGCCGTTGATCCTTCAAGGTCGCCGCGCAGATCCGACCCGGCCGGACGAGATCGTGCTTCCAGAAGCGGTCGCACGCCGAGTGCACAAGCGAATCGGTGACGAGATGAGGTTTGTGTCGCTGAAGCGCGGAGAGGAAGACACCCTCCAGAACGATCGGCCGAAGACCGACGGTCCGAAGTTCGCGTTGCGAGTTGTCGGGATCTCCCGGGCATCGACCGAGCTCGTGGTGGGCGATAGCGGATTCCAGTTCGTCTATCTCACGCGGGCTTGGACCGACCGGTACGCGGCGCAGATCGCGAACCTCGGTGGAGGGACCATCGTTCGCTTGCAGGGTGGCTTCGCCGACTTCGGCGCTTGGTCGCGTGCGGTGAATCCGAAGGCTGACCCGGAGTCTCATCCGACGCCGCTGTTCTCACCGGCGCCGGTCGAAGACTCCGTCTCGGTGATCGTCTACGGGCTCCGGCTCTTCGCGCTGATCTCGGCCGTCGTGGGTTTGATCGCAATCGGCCAGGCCGTCGAACGCCACGCCGCCGGGTCGCGCCCGGACCTGGAGGTACTGCGGGCACTCGGAGTTTCTCGTCCTGCGCGCTCAGTCGCGTTGGTCTTGGCCATCCTTCCGGCATTGGTCGCGGGCGTCATCGGTGCGTTTCTCGTCGCGTTGGCATGGTCTCCGCTCATGCCGATCGGGCTCGCGCGGCGAGCCGAACCCGATCGCGGTTGGTCATTTGACGGCTTGATCCTCATCGGCGGAACGCTGATCATCCTGCTCATCGTGGTAGCCATCGCCGCAACCGCTACGTGGCGAGTCTCACGCCAACGGGCGTCGAGAGGCGCGAAGGCGTCCGAGAAGCGAAGCGTACGCCAGCTTTCGGTGTTGCCTCGCGTCGTCGCCACCGGCGTGTACTTGGCGACCAGACGCGACCGCGGCCGAGACATCGTGCCCGTACGCTCCGCGATGACCGGTGTCGCAGTCGCGGTCGCTGGCGTGGTCGCGGTGAGCATGTTCGCGTCCGGCCTCCATCGCCTTATCACCACACCAGCGCGCTACGGCGTAGCTTGGGACGCGACCGCGTTCCACGGCAACAACGCCGATCCCAAAGATCGCGACACCGTCGAACTCTCACACATTCCGGAAGTCGACGCGATCTCGATCGTCCACGCGCAACTCGACGGACTACTCAACGGACAGTCCGACGGACAGGGCTTCGCAATCGAGGGCCAGCGAGGCCGACTCGGCGCGGTCATGCGAACAGGTAGCGCACCCGCTGCCGATGACGAAATTGCTCTCGGCCTCGACACCGCCCATCGGTTCGGCCTGCACCGCGGCGACACCCTTCGCCTCACGGGCGCCGAAGGCTCGCGATTGATGCGAGTCGTGGGCGAGATGCTTTCCCCAACCGTTGACGACCCGTCCACACTCGCAAGCGGATTCCTCGTCACCGCCCGTGCCGCGAGCGCACTAGGTCTGGAAGTGAACGACGCGTTCCAGCGCCACGTCGTAACGTTCAAACCGGGCGTGTCAGACGCGCAAGGAACTCGGGCTCTCGAACGAGCCGGCTTTGAGGTCTCGACGCCAGCTCCGCCGCCCGAAGTCGCCCGCCTTCGCGACGTCGAGTCACTACCGCGCGCGCTCGCGCTGATGCTCGCCTTGATCGGAGCGGTCGTCGTTGTGCTGGCCCTGGTCGTCACGGTACGTTTCCGGCGGCGCGATCTGGCGTTGCTACAAGTATTCGGATTCAGACGGGCGCAACTGGCCGGCTCGGTCATTTGCCAAGCGTGCATATTTGCCGCGGTCGGAATCATCATCGGGACACCGCTCGGGCTGATCATCGGTCGCTTCGCATGGGAGCGCCTCGCAGGCACACTCGGCGTCGCCACCGATCCCGCAGTCCCCGTCACAGGCATCTTGCTCACCGCCTGCGGCGTAGTCGCCGTGGCAGTCGTCGCCGCCCTCGTCCCCGCGGCCCGCGCCGCCCGACTACACCCCGCCGAAATCCTCCACCAGGATTGACGCCAGACCCAGGCGACAACGACAATTAGGATCCCGCTCGGACTGATCCTCGGCCAAGTGCTATGGAACCTCTTCGCCGGCCGTCTTCGGCGTTGCCGACGACGCACTGACATCGGCGGTAGCCATCGCGCTCGCACTACCGGCCACGCTGCTCGTCGGCACTGTTGCGTTGATGGCGGGGGTCTGTCGCCTGTCAGCCTGTCGTGATGAAGCATCGTCGTGGTTGTCGGGTTCGTCCGGTTGGTTTGTCGAGGTTCGCTGGTTTCCGGTTTCCGCCGGAGGTGATCATGCTGTCGGTCCGCTGGTATCTCCGCTACAACCTGTCCTACCGTGACCTCGAAGAACTTCTCGCCGAGCGCGGCGTCGACGTGGATCACGTCACGTTGTACCGGTGGGTTCAACCCTTCACACCGCTGTTGATCGACGCTGCACGGCCGTGCCGTCCTTCGGTTGGTCGTCGTTGGTTCGTTGACGAAACGTATGTGAAAGTCGCAGGCGTCTGGCGGTACGTCTACCGTGCCGTAGACAACGATGGACAGATCATTGACGTGTTTGTTTCGCCGAAACGTGACATCGCGGCAGCCACCAAGTTCTTCGCCGGAGCCCTCCTCGCGCATGGCCGTCCAGTTGAGGTCGTTACTGACAAGGCACCGGCGCTCGCGAACGTGATCGAGAAACTCTTGCCCATGGTGCATCACAACACCGAGCAGTACGCAAACAACCGGGTCGAGTGTGACCGCGGCCGACTCAAAGCGCGCTTACGACCAACGCGAGGACTCAAAACCGAGCGCGGAGCGAGAGTCGCGATTCGCGGTCACATGTTCATCTGGAACCTGCGACGTGTCGCGGACACTACGAACTCGGAACCGAAAGCTCAAGCCGTCATTTGCGTGTTGCCGCAGCATTCGACGAACTCCTACTCAAACTGTAAGCACACTGATCATTATGGAAGCGTTCGGAACATCGCTTCGCCAACAACGCAACAGTGCCCTTTGTCCTGCTCCGCGAGGTTGCCACCGAGGCGAACTTAGGAGAGCAACCTTGGGAAACGCTGAGGATCGCGCGCTCTCGCTCGACTGCGCGGTTTTACTGCGTGTCGCTATCGGGTGATTGGCTCGCGCCGTGATTTCGAGGCTGCGGATGGATCGGCATCTATCGATTTTGTGGTGTTGCCGCGTGGGATTGTCAACGTGAACGTTGAACCGCCGCCTGGCGTGCCCTCTAGCGTGATTGTTCCGCCGTTTCTTTCGGCGAGTTGTTTTGCGAGTGCTAACCCGAGGCCGGCACCGTCGGAACCGGTTCCGCTGTGGGATCGAGAACGCGATTGGTCGAGCCGAACGAACGGCAGAAAGATCCTGTCGCCATCAACGTCGGGAATTCCCGGGCCGTGGTCGACAACGTGGACACGCAACGCGCTTGGAGTTGGTTGAACCACAATTTCGACCGGAATTGCTTGGTGCGTGTGAGCGATCGCGTTCGAACCAAGGTTGAGGATTACTTGGTGGATGTCTGATGACACAGCGGTGATTTCGTCATCGAGTGTTTCGTCAGAGGCGAGTTTGATATTCCGATCGGGATGGGCCGTTTGTAGGTCAGCGACGATGCTGCGGACAAGTTCGCTTGCACGGAAAGTTTGGAGGTCGGTCAATGTCGGGCTGGATCGAGCCAATCGCAACATGTTGCTAACCAGGTCATGAAGTCGTTGGCTTTCGCTGCCTACCCGTCGCATCGCGCGGTCGAGTGCTTCGGGTTCGGCGAGTAAACCCTTCGCGTAGAGTTGGCTGTACCCGTTGAGGGCGGTGAGTGGTGTTCGAAACTCGTGGGAAATGTCAGCGACAAGACGTTGCATGTCATCTCGGGCTGCAATAGCTTCATGAGCGGCCTGCTCGCGATCTGCCAGCGTGGATCTGATTCGGACGAGCATTCGGTCAAGGTCGACTGCCAGGGTCGCTGTTTCACGCGGTCCGCTCGGCTTGCCAACTTCAGTGTCGACGGCGCCGTCGGCCACGAGAGACGCTACTCGTGTCATACGAATAACTGGTTGGACAAGTAGCTTTGTCACGAGCCAAACGATCAGGCATTGAATGAGCAGGATTGCCGCCATCGCCAGCGCCATAGAGGTTCGAAAGTTTCGCTGTGCCTGTTTGAGTCCGGCCAGCGAGAGAATCGTAACCACCGTTTCTCCCGGATTCTTTCGTGCGGTCTGGAATCGGTAGTTGCCATCGATAGTGGTATGTACGCCTTCAATGTTCGCTAGGGAACGCAACGTCGTGAGATCGAACGTACTTTTCGGCCCGCGAACTTCGAGAACGTTGCCTGCGGAATCGAGAGTTGCCTGCGTCGGTGCGTCGACACTCGCCAACACTGCGAAGGACGGTAGTCCCGACCTCGAGGTCGCGTCAGACGCAGATTCATTCTGACCCGATGGGGAACTTGTGCGTGTCGACGCGGTGGGCGGCCTGGCTCGGGCGAGTTCGGCGTCAACATCAGCGAGGCGGCTGTTATGGGTGACACGATCGATGTAGATAAACGAGGAGGCGAAGCCGAGGCTCATCGTGACTACGACAGGTACCAAAATCATCCAGACCAACGGAGGTCGTCTTGCAATCGGGATCATGTCTGCGTGTCGTGTCGAAGTACGTAACCGGCGCCGCGCCGGGTATGAATGAGTGGAATCCGATCCAAATCAATTTTTCGGCGTATGTAGCCGACATAGATTTCGACGACGTTTTCTGTTCCGTCGAAGTCGTCTCCCCAAACGCTGAGCAGAATCTTCGCTTTCGAAAGGACGATGCCGGAGTTGATCATCAGGTAGTGGAGCAGTCTGAACTCGGTGTGTGAGAGGTCGACAAGAATCCCTCCACGGCGAACTTGTTGCGCGTCTACGTCCAACGAAAGATCAGCGACTTGGAGGACACGTGTCGTTGTGGGCCGAGATCGGCGAAGGATGGCGGCCACCCGTAGAACGAGTTCGTCGATATTGAAGGGTTTGGTGAGATAGTCATCGCCGCCTACGACGAACCCGCGGATCCGGTCGACAGAGTCTTCTCGGGCCGTCAGGAAAAGAACAGGAACTACCACTCCTCGTTGTCGTAAGCGCGCACACAATTCGAACCCGTCGAGACCGGGAAGTTGCACATCGAGAATCAGTGCGTCAAATGCGCAGTCCGTTGCGAGCTCAAGTGCTGCCTCACCATGTTCTAGATGCACGACGGTGTGGCCCTCATGGCGGAGCGCAGTTGAAACGATGTCGGCGATTGAAGGCTCGTCTTCAACGACAAGAATTCGGCCAGGAACCACAGGTTGATTCACCTTCCACCCTCCGTTGTCGTGAACAGCATTAGGTGGCGACAAAGCGAATGGCTCGCGAGGCGATTAGGTCGACCTTTGTCGTTCCGGTCGCAATGGAGAGTCCTTCGACTGTCGCGTAGACAATCGACGGTCCGCGTGTTGCGGCGTCGTACACAATGATTGGATCGAGCCCGATAGGGGCAGCATCGTTATTGCTGGCGGACACGTCCCACCAGGCTGAGGGAACGTCGTGGTTGCCGTGTGCGCTCGCTGGCGTTCCAACCGTGACCGACGGCTGGGGGGACGGAGCGATTACAGCAACTCGTAGCGTTGAATCGTTGGAACCTTTGAGGAGGTGATCGAGATCGTTATTTCCGTCACCGACGGCAATAGCCAACGTCTTGCCTTCGATTCGAATGGCATGACGCGCGATTTGTTTGTCGACGTCGAGGTAGTACAGCTTGTCGAGCTGGAACCTTGGGTTCATTCCGTTTCGAATCACGATCCTTTTGGCCTTGTCGGCGACTGATGTTTGGGCAATATCGATCTGCTGGGTGCCCGAGGTCTGATCGACGTGGGTGGAATAGATCGTGCTTCCGTCGCTCGACCACTCGAGATCAATGTTGAAGATCTCTGGTGCTACGGGTGTTAGTTCGGCAAGTGTGCCTTTTTCGAGGTTGAGCAAGGAGATACCGCTTCCGTTGGTATGGAAGTCGGGCGAGTACGACACTGCGAGCGTCTTGCGATCTGGGCTCAGCGAAATACCGTAGACCAGGGCGCCTTTCGGGACCGCGAATATGGTTTTGGCTACCCCGGTTGCGGGGTTGAATGCGAAGACTCGGTACTTCGGACTTGCCCGTTGTTCGACGACGTACACGAGGTCATGCTTGGTCGTACCAAGCACCTCGAGGTCGAGAGAGAACTCCTTCTTGACCTCGGGTACAACCGGAATTGTTTTGTTGTTTCCGGAAAACGAGATTGGCCCGACGAAGACCAGAAACGCGACCCCGAACGCTACGCCCAAGACAGCAAGCCTGGAACGGCGACTGCTCAGAATGCGTCGCCGGACCGGGCCAGAGTCTTGTTGGGAGCGAAGGTTGGGGTTCGATTTCGGGTTCGTTGGCATTGCACTTTGCGTTCGGGGTTGCGCAGCGAAGGGAGCTCTTTTCGGCTGCCGCTCGGTGCTTCAGTGAGATGTTCCTCCCTAACCTTCCGAATTGTTCGTTCGGTTACGGACGTGTCGCCGTGGCGACACCGCGGTAGCAATCGGAGATGTACTTCGATTTCGATGACACATGATAATGGTAGGTGCTCCCGCTGTATTCAGGAGTCGTGCCCGTGTGGCCCATACAGGCGTCGAGATCCGACGGTTCCTTGCCGCCGTTGTCCTGTGGACCGTAAAGGGCGTAACCGTCGAACATGTAGCCAATGATTTTGGAGTGCTGACCGGCCGTGTCTACGGCCTTCGTGATGCAGAACGGAATCCCGTGATAGTGGTAAGAAATTCCGTTCGGTAGCGGGTGCCCGCCGCATGCATCGATGAACGGAATGCCGTTGATTGTCGAGTTGTCATCATTGGCGACAGTCTTGGTTCCGTTGCCTTCATAGGGATTGAAGAACACCGCGCCACTTATCGCTACACCTATCGCACCATTACCGGTACTAGTCGAGCTCGCGCCAACCGTTGGAGTGATTGGGAACGAAAAACTTGCGCTGTAGGACTTAACCCCTCCGGCAACATATTTCCCGTCTTTCCCATCAGCGAGGTAGGTGTCGAGGACCTCATGAGACGGAACACCATTACTGGTGAAGGTGATGTTCGATCCGCTCGCCTTCACCGTTACATTCGACGACCAGCCCGCAGCCAAGGCAACCTTGGTCCGGTCGCTCGATGACGCCGCAGTGGCCGCAGTGGCCGCTGTCGTTGTTGCGGCAGACGTGGTCGTGGTCTTCTTCGTGGTCGTGGTTTTCTTTGTCGTCGTGGTCTTCTTCGTGGTCGTCGTCTTCTTGGTAGCGGCAACAGCGCTCGAGAGACCAACGACCGAAACCGCGACTGCGGCAACCGCAACCAAGCTCGTGAGACGGAGCCGTGACGTCTTTACATTCCCGAAGTTCGTTTTCATGGCGGCATTGTGCCCGCAAATACTGTGGTGCGACTGAGAATTCGAAATTTAAATTGGGGTTCGCTCGTGTCGCTCGTGTCGCTCGTGTCGCTCGTGTCGCTGTGGCCGACGCACGACCCGAACGAGGTCGATCAGCGGACGAGCAGCAACTGGAGCTCTAGAATGCCGGAGTCCTCCACGGACACGACAATTCTGCTTGCGGGAACCGCAACGCCGTAGTCGCTGAACGTGATATTCGTTGATCCAACGATCACGATCGTGTTGTTCACGAGCTGGGCTTCGAGTGGGAACTCGAGCTCTTTGGTGACCCCATGGACAGTGAGTTGTGGTTGCTTCGTCCCCGGAGACCTCGCCATGTTTGACGGTCGACCGGGGACCAACCCACGTGTGGCCCGTCCGTGGTTCATCGTCTCTTGTCGGGGCCACAAATGCCTGGGAGATCACCGCTCAATGACATCGTCTGAACTGCGTTGTGTGGCGACGTTTTCGAAGCGACTAGGCTTTCGATTCCAGCTGTTTCTTCCCATTGTGGGGTCATTCGGCCTCGATCGAAATCTCTACCTCGACGACTTCAATCACACCGAACTCGGCTCGTACGATTACAACACAAAGTACGGCACGACGGCACCCGAGCCTATGTAAACGTGCTCAAATCCCGAGGTCGGGCGAGCGAGGTGAAGCGGTCAAAATCACCGGCTAGCTGATCTCGAACCCGGGGAAGATCGAACACAAGAAAATCGGTTGCGGATGGGCGACCGCGGAACTGCGATGTTCGGGAAGCTGGTTATCGAGAGCTGCGAAGAACGAAGGTGTAAAATCGAACGCTAATGATCACGAGTTCGTTGAAGTTCTTGCTCAAGCACGACAGCCTTGGCCAAAACCCTGGAGCGAAATGGTTCTGGCAGGTCGTCGATGCTGTGTAGCACGCCTGCATCGACAACCGCGGCGCGCTCGTTGGGAGTCATGTGGTCCATGTCGGCTGGGGTGATCACCCACTCGCTCTCTTGGCGGAAGTTCGTCATCGTGGTAGCGGGTTCGGGCCGGTCGCCGTCACGAGCCGCTGGGGCACCCAGTCGTCGACGTGATGGAATCCGTCGTCGAACGGGCCGGCATCGAGCTCGACGGATGCCCTAAGTGAAAGTCGATAGAACTTCACGTGGGTGAAGTCCTCGAACAGGATGTAGACGGGGTCGGGTGTGTTGTTCGGGCCCTGGAATTGCTGTCCCGTCAGGACGGGCTTGTGGGCTCCGACGAACGCGTCGAACGTGTCGCCGACCACGATACCGAGGTGTTCCAACCCCATCTTGTAGACGCGCTGGTGCACGGGCGGGATGAGCTCGATGAGCGGGACGACCTTGCCGTCGAGGACTTCGAGCGGCTCGGTGGGAACGATCAAGGAGATCGGGCGGCCGTTCCAGACGTTCTCGCGATTGGCGACCGCATGGCGTTCGATGAGTCCCCGCACGTGCACGTACTGGTCCCATTCGGGGACTCGGTACGCGAGGTGGCTGAGTCCGTACGGCGTAATGTCGATGCCGCGTGCGGCCAGCCGGTCTCGTTGCTGGGCTGCGAATCCCCGGTAATCCCCGATGATGTCCTCGATCGGATCTGCCATCATCCGTCTCCTTCAGAGGCCGTGGCCGTGGACGTGGTTAAGGGTAGATAATTCTACAGGGGCTTTCGTGGATCGCCAAGTGTTTCGGACACGCCCGACCGCCGGGTGCAAATCACCGAACGAGATGAATTGCTATCCGCCATCGCGTATGATCCACGGGTGCAGTTCGTTCGCGAAGGAGGGTCAGATGAGCATCAAGACACATGACTATGAAAACCATGCCGGCGAATATGCCGAGCTCGAAATGCAAGGAACTCAATACCTGGCATTTCGCGACATTCCCATGCTGATCCGGGAGTATCAAGGGTCCATCGCATCGGTGCTTGATTATGGCTGCGGCGCTGGGCGTTCAACACGATTTCTGAAGCGCCAAGGCTTCGATGCGGTTGGCGTAGACGTTAGCCAGGAGATGCTAGAGCAAGCTCGATCCAAAGATACGTGGGGCGAGTATCACCATATTCCCAGCGGGCACCTGCCTTTCGAGGATTCTGCGTTCGATCTTGTCTTTTCCAGCTTTGTGTTTCTGGAAGTGTCGCGAATCGAGGAGATCGAGGACATTCTCAAAGAAATGAAGCGAGTGCTTCGGAAGGATGGCATCATCATATTCGTGACCGCTTCGACGGAAGCTACCGAAGGAAATTGGGTATCGTTGTCATACTCGTTTCCAGAGAACGACAAGCCGCTCCATAGCGGCGACACGGTTAAACTGCTTATCCGGGGCATTGACGTAGTCTTGTACGACTACTATTGGACTGAGGATGATTACACACGAGCTGCCGAACGCGCTGGGCTAATGCTTGCCAAGCTTCACAAACCGCTCGGTTCTAGTGATGATTCAATAGAGTGGCGCGATGAAACGAAGATGTCACCCATGGCAATATACGTGCTCAAAAATTAACCTCTGACGTCGTCAGTCATCGCCATCACCCTCCGGTTCACCATCGGCGGGCAACGACTGCACCGGGTTGTCGAACCCCGCCAGACGGAGCCGCTCGGCCCGTTCCGCGAGGAGCAGGTCGACGAACGACAACCCGTGAGCGCGGCACCACGCGACCCGAGCGGCCGCGTTGGATCGAGCCAGGCGTCGTGGTCGAACCTCCGCAAGTGTGCGGGCATGTCGGCGAACGTCACACCTCGGGGCGACGACGAAGAGCCATCATCAGATCTCCTTCGCCCGTGCGACTGCGCCGCCTTCAAGCTCGTCGGCTTCGGGCCGACTTCCTCGCTGGCGGCGGGCAACCTCATGCTGGTGAGCAACGCGGCGAGGGTCTCCCGGTCCCGGCGCACCTCCTCGAACAACGGATGCGGGCGCGACCGGCGGAGCCGACCACCTCGGGCGGCGCACAACGGCACCGTTCGTCGAGCACGTACTGCTGATCCCGTCGCGCCACAGGGCCCGCCGGACGGCCCGAGGCTGCGTGGTGGGCGACACTCAGTTATTTCGACCTCCTGGTTGGGAAAACGGGCCGCGCACGCAGTACGGAGAGAAACGCCTTTTGCCGGGGTCTTGCGTGGGCGGCCACGTGAAGAAGCACCCCGGTCATGGGCGTCGCCCCTTCTGTTTGACGGCAGTGGGCCCGGCCTCCACTTCGCTTCGGCACCCACCGCAGGCGGCCTTTCATTCGGTATCAGAACTGCACTCACTCGCTACGCGCGCTCTTTCCGCTTTCGCCGACGGCCGGGTTTCCAGACTCTCAACGCCCACGAGCGCTGTTGAAAACGCGTGGTGCTCTACCGCGGGTGCGCACGTGAGTGACGGGTTTCCCGAGGTCCGATATGCCGATGCTGACGGTGTGTCGATCGCGTACAGCGTCCGCGGTACTGGACCGATCGATCTCGTGCGGGTACCGGGGGTGATGACGGGGATTCTTGCCAGCATGGTCGACCCGGTGATCAGCGCGCATTACGAGGATCTGGTCCGGTTCACCCGGCTGATCCTCCTCGATCGTCGCGGGTTGGGGATGTCGGATCCGTTGGTTGCGGGTGGCGCTCCGCCGTTGGAGCAGCAGGTCGAGGACATCCTCGCGGTGATGGACACCGTCGGGTCACGTCAGGCCACCCTGTACGCCGGTGTCGGCGCCGGTCAGGTGGCGTTGTTGTTCGCGGCGATGCACCCGCATCGGGTCAGTCGGATCATCTTGAACAGTTCATGGGCGTGGCTGTTCCGTGCGGATGATTACCCGTTCGGGCCCGACCCGGCCGAAGTGGACCAGATACGCGCCGTGATGCGCGCCAAGTGGGGCAACGTGGACGATCCGTGGGCTGCGGCCTTTGCGGCGCCGAGCCGCAACAACGACCCGGGTTTTCGACGGGTGTTGGCGCGAGTACAGCAGGTGAGCGCGAACCCTGCTGCCGCGGTCGCGTCGACCTTCACGATCGACGATGATGTCCGAGCGATACTTCCGCTCGTGCAGGCGCCGACGTTGGTGTTGTGCGGTGCGGGCAGGGACCCCGAGGACGAAATGTCTGGAGCCGCTCATTCCCGGTTCCTGGCCGAGCACATTCCGGGTGCGACCCTGACGATGTTCCCCGGCGGTGACAGTTACTTCGGCGCCGACACACCCGCGATCGGAGCGTTGATCGAGGAGTTCCTCACCGGCACGCGTCCGGCCCCGGTCAGCGACCGCATCCTTGCGGCAGTGATGTTCACCGATATCGTCGCCTCGACCGAACGCCTGGTCCAGCTCGGCGATCAGCAGTGGCGCGCACAGTTGGACCGTCACGACGCGATGACACGCGCACAGCTGCAACGGTTCCGTGGACGTGAGATCAACACCACCGGCGACGGGTTCCTCGCCGCCTTCGACGGCCCGGCACGTGCCGTACGGTGCGCGCAGGCGATCGTCGATGGTGCCCACCAGCTCGGCATCGACATCCGTGCCGCGGTACACGTCGGTGAATGCGAAGTACGCGGCGACAACGTCGCCGGTATAGCGGTGCACATCGGCGCCCGAGTCCTCGCGCTCGCTGACGCAGGCGAAGTGCTCACCACCTCGACCGTGCGCGACCGTCGCCGGTTCCGGCATCACCTTCACCGATCGCGGTATACACACGCTCAAAGGCGTACCAGGCGAATGGGCGATACTCGTCGCCAACACATGAGCGATGTGCTGCGCTCCGGAGTTCAGAAGGAGCCAGCGGCTCCGAGTTGTTCGAGGAGATCCGCGACGTGTTCTGCCGGCGGCAGAGCGGCGATCTCGGACGCGGTGGATTCCGCCGAGAAGGCATACGACGGCTGATCGGGCACCTCGGTCAGGGCTGCGGCGATGCAGTGTGGTGCGTGATAGCGAGGACATCACGATGTGTATCGAAGCATGGCGCGAGAAGTGGGGTCCGACGGATGAGTTCCTCGCGGACGTGCTCGATCAGGGATCGTAGCGGTGCTTGCCGCCCGTGCGACCGGTCGGTGGCGGGTGCGAGCGACAGGGGCGTGGACGCAGTCGGGATCTCCAGCTTCTTCGCAGAGCAGGAGGTCGGTGTTCCGGCGGAAGTACTCTTGTTGGGATGTTCATCCACGCCGTAAACTTCACCTTCAACGAGTCAGCCACGGCCGATCAGATTGCGGCGCTCTGCAAGGCGCTCCGCGGGCTCGAAGCTCTGGTGCCATCGCTGCGCTCGGCGATGGCAGGCCCCGACCTGCGCATTGCGGACGGCAACGCCGACGCTGGGTATGTGGCGATGTTCGACGACTACGCCGGGTGGAAGGCCTACCAAGAGCACCCTGAACATATTCGTGTTGCCCGCGAACACTTAGGGCCGATTCTCGCCACGCGTCACGCGACGCAGTTTGAGTTCCTGGATTGATTTGGAGGCTCAGCGGATAACTGAAAGCGGGGGTGATCAGCGGTTTCTCCGGCCGATGAGTTTCGCGGCGAGGAGGAGTGTGGCGGCGAGGGCGGTGGATGGTGCGCCGGTCCGGGGCACTCCGCCGATGGCATAAGTGTGGCATTGACATGCCGCAGCAAGATGCGAACCGTGGCAGCTGCTTAGGCCCCACGGTGAAAGGCGTTCGCATCTTTGGTTCGCCTCCATGGAGGGACGGGCAGCGGCGGTGGGCTGAATCGGATTGCTTTTGTCTGCGGAAGGGATCTACACTGAGCATATGCTCAAATCGCCTGCTCAAATCGGTTTGGGAGTTCTGGTGGGTTCTTCGATGTGGCGGACGTCGGCTTGAGAGTGGCAGACGACGGGATTGAATCGTTTGTCCTTGTGGAACCGATGAGGTCTCCTTGGTCGCGAACGCCCCCGGGTGCCCACGAGTTGAAGGCGATTCCAATTGCGACGTTCGACTTTCGCCCGTCGGGCGCGCTTCTCTGGGTGCTTCGGGGGCCGCCTGTCGGACTAGTCCTAGGTGCGGCCTACGGAAGTTGGGTGCCCTTCATCGGGACGATTGTCGGCGGCGTTATTGGGGCGGTGGTGGGACTGTTGCTCAGCCTCGCTATCGCCGGCGAAGTCTTCTTGTTGAGGATGGCGATTCGTCGTTTTGCAGGTTCTCGATCAACTGCGTCTGTCCTCGAGCAAGTAGTTGCCAGCATGACTATTGCGGGCGCGGCGGTCACCGCAGCATGGAGTACGGGTGTGGTGGTCGCGGTTGGCGTGTTCTACATCCCAGCGCTCTTGGGGATTGTTCACTCGCTGCTCGCTGGACCGCCGGTACATGGAGCGATATACGCAGGAACCATCGGTGGACCCCGTCTTTGGTGCGTCCGAGCGCTGCCGTTCGTCACCCTGGTACTTGCGGTTTCCGCGTTCGTCGGGCTGTGGATTTTTCACTGACCGGCCGTAGGGGAATCAGCCACGTGTTTCGATAGGGCTCCGATGGCTGGGAGCCATCACTCAATGACTTCGTCTGAACTGAGTTAGGGAGGCGACGTTTCGAAGCGCTTAGGACGTGACTCCGACTGTCCCCTCCGGTCGTTCGGTCAATCGCCGTCGATCGAAATCTTTACGCCGACGACTTCAATCACACAACTCGGCTCGTGTGCACGACTCCCCGCTGTGTAGTACGCCTGCGTCGACGATCGCTGCGCGCTCGTTCGGAGTCATGTGGTCCATCCCTTCTGGGGGTGACTACTCGTCGATCGTCCATTCATCGATCGTACCGAAGCCCGGTGACAGATCGCCGACGGTGCGTCGTTATCGTGCGGGTCTGGGACTCGACGGTGACGTTGGTGGCTGGGGCGACGAAGGTGATCGCTTCGAGCAGAAGTTCGGTCCAACGGTGACGGTCGGGTTTCGCAATGACAACCCATTCGCGAAACACTTTTCCGGCGGGCGCGAACGGTAGGCCGTCGCCTTCGTTGATGAGTTCCGCGACTCGGTCGCGGGGAAGTTTGATGACCATGCCGGAGCCCTTGTAGTCAACGAGGGCGAGGAATTCGCCTGAAACACGCGCACATCGGCCGCCCATGATGGTTCCTTCCTCGATCCGGTCGTCGAGTTCGCGGAGTTCCTCGATGAGATCCCAAACCAGCGTTTCCGGTTTGGTCGGAGTCCGTGGCATGCGACGTGTGCTCAGTTGCGGTATTCGGTGATTCGTTGTTCGAGTTTGTCGATCGCCATGGCCCAGCCTTGTCCACCGGGCGAGTCTGCGGGAATACCGACGTGGGTCATTGTCATCTTGGTGCGGTCGCCGAGGTCTTCGAGCTCGACCACGACCGACGTTTCCATGTGCGCACCGGCCGGCATGCCCATCTGCTCGGCGGTCATGAGGTTGCCGTCGGCGTCGGCCATGGCCTCGGTGTACACGAGACGGGTCTTCGGGTCGACCTCGCGATACTCACCGACGAAGTACATCTCCATCGGGCCGCGTGGGGTTTCCATCGCCATCGCGATGTGGCGGCGTCCGCCGACTCGGACGTCCATGTCGGCTTTAGGGATCTTGGCTCCCATGGGGCCGTACCAGTTGGCGAAGTGCTCAGGCTCGGTCCACATCGCCCAGATGAGATCGATCGGTGCGTCGAAGATACGCTCGATACGGAGGTCTTTGGTAGCAGTCATCGTAAGCGCGCTTTCTTTGGTTGGGTGTCTTGCAGCTGTTGGACGTAGTTGTCCATGCGATCGAGCCGGTCATCCCACATGTGGCGGTATTGCTCGGCCCAGCTCGCTACCTCGGCGACTGCGGCGGGGTGAAGTCGGCAGGGACGGAACTGGGCTTGGCGGCGGCGGGTGATGAGACCGGCGTGTTCGAGCACCTTGATGTGCTTGGAGATCGCCGGCAGCGTGAGATCGAACGGCGCCGCAAGTTCGTTCACACTGGCCTCGCCATCAGCCAGGCGGGCAAGGATCGCTCGTCGCGTCGAGTTCGCGAGAGCTGCGAACGTCTCATCGAGCCGCGCATCGTCAAGCGTCGTTGTCGTCACCCCATACCTCCATGCTTTCTGACTACCTAAATTAACTAAGTAGGAAAATAATGAGAGTCCAGTAGATTGTCAACACAGAATCAGCACCTCAGCGGGGCAGCGCAGGGTCAGCCGAGGTCAGGCCCCCAGAGCTGCGGCCAGTGTGCGTACGAGTTCGTGTGTGAGGTCGTGGGCCGGTCGTTGAAAGGGCGCTGATTCGTCGGTGAGGAGTGCGCCCAGGGTGCCGAACACGCACCATCGGATGCGCCAGGCGATGTCACCGAAATCGATGTGGGGCAGCGCTGCTTCGAGGTGGGGGCGGAACGCGTCGGCGACCGGGGCGAAGTGGGTCGCGATCGTCGCGGCGACGAAGTCGCCTGGGCGCGTGTAGATCGCACCGATCAGGCGGGCGCGTCCAGGTGATTGGGCGTGGAGCGCGTGTGCGGTTTCGACGTCGGGGCGGATCAGGGCGTCGACGAGTTGCAACAGCGTCGGCCGGCCGAGCGTCGACGTCGCCGCGTTGAGCAGATCCAGTCGACGGGCGTTGAGCGGGACCAGGATGCGAGCGAGAACGGCTGCGGCCAGCGCCTCGCGGCCCCCGAAGTGATAGTGGACCGCGCCCGGGTCGGCTCCTGCCTCTCGCATGATCCTGCGCAATGATGCAGTCTCGATTCCGGAGCTCGCGAACTCGACTTCCGCCGCGTCGAGGAGGGCGTCAACGGTGAGGCTGGTCACGTTCGAGAAGTCGCTTTAGGGCTTTGAGGTCCTTGCTGGTGGCGCGGCGCATGGCGGCTCGGATGAACGGGGCGGCCAGCCGGGAGAAGCCGTTGGGGTTACCACGGTTGCGCAGAGTCATGCGAGTGTCGCCGTTGGGCGTCGGTTCGTATCGGTAGGTGGTCTCCATCGGAAACGGACCTTCCGCTGTGCGCATCATCAACGACGCGGGAGTGTGTTCGATGATCTGGTACGTGTAGCGCAGCTCCCGGCCGAGGAACCGGGCAACGAACGCGACCTGGGTGCCGACCTGGAGCGGTGGTGGGGTCTTCCACTCGACTTGCGAGATCTTCGCGTACCAGTCGGGGGCGTTCGACGGGTCGCTTGCGAAGCCCGCCACCACCTCGATTGGCCGTCGAATCACCTCTGCCACAAGGACATCGACGGCAGAGCGATCGGCACGGTCAGTCATACGACTGACTGTAGTCAGTCGTATGACTGAACCACAAACCGCGCGGGGTAACGACGAGAAGGGTGTCGACAGGCCGTGGCGAGGCCGTCACCGATCCGGCGGTTTGAGACACCGGCTAAGGGGAGCCGATATGGGGTTGGGCTGTCGGTTCGAGGTTCTGAGGGTTCGCTGCCCGACTTGGTCGGTTAGCGGCAGTCCACGGCAACAGCGAGTGCGGCGCAGATCTCGGTCATTCGGCTGTCACTCAGACGACCGATTCGATCCGTAAGCACACCTACGGACACGCTCTCGATCGAATCGAGATTTACGGCGGTTCGACGACGCACCGGATCATCGCCTGGCTCAAGGATGACTTCGCTGGCGAGGCTGCGAATGGTGGTCGTGCATGGGGCGATCACAGCACGACGGAGTCGAGGAATTGCCGCGTCACGTGAGAGGACGACGACGGGTCGGCGGCCGATCTCGGGAGGTTCGCACCACCAGAGTTCGCCGCGCAGTGGCAGAGTGCTCATGTGGCTGCCGCGGCGGATCGGAACGAGTGGAGATCGCCCCACTCGTCGGGTTCGTCGATGGGATGGTCGTCGTAGGCGCGATAGCCGCCGTCGATGGCGGATGCACGCGAGCGAGCGAGGAGTGCTGAAAGTGCCGCGTCGAAAAGGGCGGCGTCGTTGTGCTTTGGGTTCGCCGTTCTCGCCTCGGACAGGAGGGTTTCGTCAACGGTTGTGCTCACTCGTGATCGGGCCATGGCATAAGTGTGGCATAGATATGCCGCAGCAACGAGCGAGGGGTTGATCGGTGGTAGCCGCTTAGGTAGCCGCTTAGGTCCCACGGTGAAAGGCATTCGCATGTTGGTTCTCCTCCATGGAGGGACGGGCAGCGGCGGTGGGCTGAATCGGATTGCTTTGTCTGCGGAACGAACCTAAACTGAGCATATGCTCAAATCGTCTGCTCAAATCGGTTTGGGAGTTTTTGGTGGGTTCTTCAATGTGGCGGACGTCGGCTTGAGAGGGGCAGACGACGGGATTGAATCGTTTGTCCTTGTGGAACCGATGAGGTCTCCTTGGTCGCGGCGCCCCCGGGTGCCCACGAGTTGAAGCCGATTCC
>JANMZO010000369.1:0-4028 GCA_031383405.1 Acidimicrobiia bacterium
GATGATCTTGCCGATGTTCGCTTTGAGGGTCGGGCTGAAGATCTCGCCGATACCCCGGCCCAGCAACTGCGTCCGTTGCGCCGCGGTCATCTCCTTCCACACCATCACCCGCATCACGTCGCTCGCACTCATACCAACGACCTTAGTAGCGGTCGACGATTCCCCGGTCCACCGAAACGAGCGGGTGCCGGGCCCGCCACCATCACAACGCGGCCCCGGCGAGGGCTGAGAGTACGAGCGAGCGCCAGCGAAGGAGGAGCGAAGCCACCGAGACCGGATGAAGGCCGCACGTGGCGGGTGCCGAAACGCAGTGGAGGCAGGGCCCGCCACCATTAAATGCAGTCGACGAAGGGACGCTTTTTGCCGCGGCGATGCTCGGGGGTCGGGGCGGATTCGAAGGCGGCAGTTATCCAGCGGCGGGTGTCGGCGGGATCGATGACGTCGTCGATCTCGAAATACGACGCGGTGCTGAGCGCTTTGCCGTTCTGGTACATCCGGGCGATCAACTCGTTCTCCTTGACGAGTCGCTCGTCGGGATCCTCTATGGCCGCCAGTTCATTGCGGTACGCGAGCCGCACCGCACCTTCGAGGCCCATGCCACCGAACTCGCCGGTCGGCCAGGAAACAGTGAAGAACGGCACCTTGAACCCGCCTCCGGCCATCGCCTGTGCGCCCAGTCCGTATCCTTTACGCAGCACAACGGTCACCATCGGCACATCGAGACTCGCGCTCATGACGAACAGGCGGGCGGCGCGACGCACCAGCCCAGGTTTTTCGGCTTCGGGTCCAACCATGAAACCTGGCGTGTCGCACAGAAACACCAGGGGGATGTCGAACGCGTCGCACAACTGCATGAAGTGGGCCGACTTCTCCGCTGCATCCGCGTCGATCGCCCCGCCCAGGTGAGACGGATTGTTCGCCACGACACCAACCGGGCGTCCCTCAATGCGCGCCAATGCGGTGATGATTCCAACGCCAAAGTCGCGACGAAGCTCCAGAACCGAATCCGTGTCAGCGACGCCTGCCACAACCAGGCGGGTATCATATGCACGCAGACGATTCTCCGGAACGATCGACCGCAGTGTTCTCTGGTCGGCGCACGACCACCCGGCGACCGGGCCCTGGAAGTAGGAGAGGTATTTCTTCGCCACATCGACCGCTTCGGGTTCGTCTTCCACGACAATGTCGACCACGCCATTGGCCACCTGGACCTCGAGCGGGCCCACGGCCTTCGGCGGAAATACGCCGAGACCGCCTCCTTCGATCATCGCCGGGCCACCCATACCGATGTTGGATCCTTTGGTGGCGATGATGACGTCACAGCATCCGAGGAGGGCTGCGTTGCCGGCAAAGCAATAGCCCGACGTGATACCGACCAGCGGCACGAGCCCACTCAGACGACCGAACAGGTGGAAGGCCAGGCAGTCGAGACCAGATCCACCCACACCATCGGTATCACCGGGGCGCCCACCCCCACCTTCGGCAAACAGGATCACCGGAAGGCGGTTGCGTTCGGCCAATTCGAACAGGCGGTCCTTCTTGCGGTGGTTCTGTGCTCCCTGGGTGCCGGCGAGGACGGTGTAGTCGTAGTTCGTGACGACGCACCGGGTGTTCTCGGAACCAAAGAGTGCGGCGTTGACGGTCCCGATACCGGCGATCATTCCGTCTGCCGGAGTCTTCGCGATCAGGTCCTCGACCGACCGGCGTCGGCGCTGGGCCGCGATCACCATGGGGGCGTATTCGATGAAGGAGCCTTCGTCGACGAGGCGGCCGACGTTTTCGCGCGAGGTGCGCTGGTTGGTGCCCCGCCGCTTGGCAACGGCATCGGGACGGGCGGCGTCAAGACCGAGCGAGCGTCGGGCGATAACCTCGGCGAGGTCGGGTCGGATGAAGTCGAGATCGACAGCAACCTCCTCCGAAGCGACAATCTCCTGGTCCTCGCCCTCCGAGAACAACAGATAAACGTCGCCTTCCATCACCAGGTCTCCGACCGCGACCCGCACTTCGGTTACCACACCATTCATAGGCGCGCATAGCTCATGCTCCATCTTCATGGCTTCGAGAATGACGAGCACCTGGCCCGCCCGCACCGACTGCCCGCCTGCCACATCGACGGCCACCACTGTCCCTTGCATGGGCGTGTACAGGATCTGTGTTGACAGTTTTGACTCCATGGCCGAACTGTCTACGACCGGTCCCCGGTCAAGGCAAATCGCCCGACCGGTCGTAAGGCAGGGCGCTATCCCGCAACCATGACCCCGACGACCCCGGCCAGCACGAGTCCGGTGGCCAGGTACTCCGCCCGGACGTGCCTCTCTTTGAGCCAGAAGTGGGATACACCGAAGGTGAACAGCAGCTCCACCTGGCCGAACGTACGCACACGGGCAGCATTCTGCAGGACAAAGGCGAGCGCCCAGCAGGCTGATCCGCAGACACTAAGCACACCTACGATGGCACTGGAGCGCCAGTGGACCAGGGCAAGCCGAGCCTGACCCGGCTCCTTCCAGATCAGGTAGCTACCGTGCAAAAGCGTTTGGATCGAGTTCATCACGGCCAGGGAGATGATCGCCTTCACCGGCGAAGACCCGCCCGTCAGTTCCTTGGAAGCGCCGCGAATTCCTACTGCAGCGAGTCCGAACAGACCACCCGCGATCAGACCGTAGAGCGCAGCACGGTCGCGGAACATGTCCCGCGAGATTCGCTTTCCCTTCGTGACGAGCAGCACGATTCCGCCAAGACACACCCCCACGGCCATGTACCCGATCCAGGTGAGGCGTTCCCCGAGAAACACCAGGCTGAAGACGCTGACCTGCACGACTTCGGTTTTGGAGAACACCGTGCCGATGGCGTAGTCACGGGCGTCGAAGGCTCGGATGAGAAAGACCGTGGCAACGATCTGCGCCAACCCGGCACAGGCGATCTTCGGCCAGAAACCACCCGCGATCGACGGAAGCCTGGCCCCCGACAGTGCGGCGACGGCCACGGCCGTGAGTGCGATCGGAGCCCCGTACACGTAGCGGACAAAACCCGCGCCACTCACCGAGAGGAGCGATCGCAACCGGTGTTGCTTTGCCGTTCGCGACGTTTGAAATCCGGCCGCCGCCAGGGTGATCAACCACCACATGGCCCCACCCCTTGTGTCCTGTCACCATCGGTTTGAACACAAATCGACAACTGTTGTCGGTTTGTGTTCAAACCGCTGCGTTCGGCCGCAGCAAGCATCGCCTCAACACCGAAACGGCAAAAGCTCAAAGCGTCATCCCCACAAGGGCGGCGACGGTATTCATGTTGCGGGCCGTGCCGGCTGTCGCAGCGGGGATCTTGAGCTTCGAGCCGGCCATGCCGTCGCGATAGTGGACGTAGACGACCCGACGCCCCAGGGCCAACTCCTCTTCGTTAAGACCGCTTACGTGCGCCAGCGCATCCGACGGCGGGTCGCTCGCGAGAAAGATCGCCACCGTGCGGTTCGGCGCACGGTCGGCGAAGGGATTCGCGTTCAACACGTGGGCGACTTCGCCCGGAGTGAACACGAGCACTCCCACCGGCTTGCCCGCGTACGCAAAGAGTGCATCCTCCAACATCGACTTCACCGCATCAGCCGATACGGTGCTCGTCATGACCAGATTCCCGCTCGCGATATACGTGCGTACGTCAGTGAAGCCGAGGTTCTGGCACATCGTTCGAAGCTCACCCATCGGGAGTTTGCCCGTACCGCCGACATTCACTGCTCGGAGAAGCACGACGTAGGTGGGCATCTTCGAAGCCTGGATACCCGCCGGACCCATGAGATGAACCCGTGGTCCTGCGGAAACGATCCGCGAAGCCACCTCGTCGGCGCCGCCGCTCAGTTCACCCGGCGGGTCATGCCCACCCAGAAGGGCTCGCGGAGGTCCTTCTTCAGTACCTTGCCGCTCGGGTTGCGGGGCAGCACGTCGATGAAGTCAACCGACGTCGGGCACTTGTAACCGGCGAGGCGCTCCTTCGCGTACGAGATGATCTCCGGTCCGGTCACCTCAGCACCCGGCTTC
>JANMZO010000397.1:0-9312 GCA_031383405.1 Acidimicrobiia bacterium
GGTGTGAATAGGTCACACCTATCCTTCAAACCGGGTCACGGGCGCTGCCAGCCATGTTCGGATGTGTACCGACGGACGACCCGGGCCGGTGAGCCGGCGGCGACGCAACGGTCGGGCAGGTCGCGGGTCACCACGGAACCGGCGGCGACGGTCACGTGTTCTCCAATGGTGACTCCCGGTAGAACCACGACACCGTGACCGAGCCAGCTGCCCGAGCCGATACGTACGGGCTGTTCAGGCATACTCTGCGCGCCGATCGGAAGGTCGAGGTTTTCGTACCCGTGGTTCTGGTCGGTGATGTAGCAGTTGTGTCCGGTGAAAACGTCGTCGCCGATCTCGATAGCAAAGTGGGCCACGATAGCTGTGCCCTTGTTGATGAGGCACCGGTCCCCGATCACGATCACCGGATCCGATATCGGGACCTGGTCGGGGTGAATACCGACAGAGAGCGTCACATCGGGTCCGATCATGGTGTCAGACCCGATCCGCATCCATCGCTCTCCGTACATCGTGTTCCACGGAAACATGATTATCGTCCCGTCGCCGAATGCTCCGAAGCGCTTGGCGTGTTCGCTATGGGGTCCGACCGCGCCCCATAGTTTGACCCTGCCCCACAGGTTTCGCACGAGCACACTTCGCCGTTCGGCGAACCTTCCACGAGCGATCGAATATCCCCACACAGGTCCAGGCATACCGGCGAACGTAGCCGAGCACTAACCTGGCCGGGTGGCTTCCTCGGTAAAGACTCTCGGTGGGCGGGTGATGGTTCGGGCGTTTCGCATGGGCCGGGAGTATGGGGGCGTTCTCACCGAAGTCGGCCAACGACACCGAAACGGAGGCGTCGGATGTCCGGTTTGCGACAACGACGGTTTCGAACCCGTGCGTTTCGAACGGTGGGTCTGTTGTACGTCGTGCCAGACAGTGTTCGTCCAGCGTCGTCCGAAGCAGATGGCCCAAGTCCTCGGTGACGCCACCAAAGAGATCATGGACCGCACCAGGCACCGCAACAGAACTCCGCCCGGTCCACGCTGACCGGCCGACCCTGACCGGCCGACCCTGACCGGCCCACGCTGACCGGCCCACGCTGACCGTCCGTCACGTTCGCAGTCGCCGCTTGGCGGCTATTCAGATCCGCGTTGCGTGATGTCTACAAGCGTCCGTGACCGGACGTGATGCACTACGTTGTGTATCCGTGTTGCAACGGCTGGTCCCCCCTCCGCTTCCCGTCATCGGCAACCCGTTGGCAGGCGAAAAACCAAGGCACCGTGGGCGTCTTCACCAGATCGCCTTCTTTCTCAGTATCCCGGCCGGACTCGCTCTTGTCGGGTTCGCGGCTCGGTCGACCGAGACGCGAATCGCGGCGGCGATTTACGCGGCGAGCGTTACTGCGCTCTACGGAACGAGTGCCCTGTACAACCGGATGCTCGGCACCCCTCGGCTGCGTTCGTGGATGCGTTGGCTTGACCACGCCATGATCTACGTTCTCATTGCCGGCTCGTACACCCCGGTGACGTGGGAAAAACTCCCGAGAGCCTGGAGTGTCCCACTCCTTAGTGCGGTGTGGTTCGCGGCGCTCACCGGCATCGTCTTGAAGCTCAGTTCACTCAAGCGGTTCCGACGCATAGGTGGGGGCCTCTACTTCGTGATGGCCTGGGTGTCGGTGTTGGTTCTTCCTCAGCTGCTCCAGAAGCTCTCGCGACCGGAGAAGACATTTCTCTTACTCGGGGGGGTGCTCTATATGATCGGAGCGATCCTGCTCCGTCTGCAGCGGCCGAACCCGTCGCTGTCATTCGGGTATCACGAGGTCTGGCACACGTTCGTCTTCCTGGCCGGAGCGTGTCACTTTGCCATGAGCTGGATGGCCCTGCAGTAGATCGGCTTTTCGTAGGGGCGGCTTTGCCTGTGGGCGGCGACGCATATGGCGGCCGGTCCATGGCCCAGTCGCCTGTTCCGCCCTCACTGAGATCGCGCTCACTGAGATCGCCCTGAGATCGCCCTGAGAAGCGTGGCGACTCAGCGACGGGAAGTGGGAGAATCTTTTCATGGTGTTCGCTGCGGGAAGCTTCGGGGGCGATCGCACGCCGCTGGCCTTTGCGCTCGTCACCGGTGTTATTACGGCGTTCAATCCGTGTGGATTCGCAATGCTCCCCGCATATGTGTCGTACTTCGTCGGGAAAAACTCCGAAAATGACCTCAGTCTTCCCCGTCGATTAAGCAATGCGATGATCACCGGCCTCCTAGTTACCGCCGGGTTCATGACCGTTTTCGGTTCTATCGGAATCGTTGCGTCGGGTTTCCTGTCGCAGATCAACAGTGTTGTCCCCTACGTGTCGATGGTGGTCGGCGTTGTTCTTGCGGTCCTCGGCTTTTCGATGGTCCGAGGATATGAGCCGAAGATCGTGCGCCTCACGGTCACCCGGGCGCGGGCCGGTGGTGGCTTCCGATCGATGTACTTCTACGGTCTTTCCTACGCAGTTGTGTCGCTCTCGTGCGGATTCCCGGGCTTCGCAAGCGCGGTGGTCGCGTCGACCCGCGAGGGAAGTTTCGTTTCGAAGATGAGCGTCTACGTGGCCTTCACGATCGGCATGGGCCTCGTGCTGCTTATCCTTTCGTTTGCCGTCGCGCTGGCCCAGCAGGCCGTCGTGCGAGGCATGCGAAAGATTCTCCCCTATGTCAACCGGATCTCCGGTTCGCTGCTTGTCGTTTCCGGCCTCTACGTGTCGTACTACGGGTACTACGAATGGCGCACGATCATACGCGGCCAAAACGCACCACTGGGCCCGGTGGCCTGGGTCGAATCGTGGTCCACGTCTCTCAAGAACCTGATCGATGGTCTACCGCTCTCGATGGTGCTCATCGCGCTGGTGATCGTGGTCGGGGCCGGGGCCGCAAGTGCCGTCCTGTCAAGCGGATCCCGCGCGAGATCTACCGAACCCGACCCGTCGAGCCCGACTGAGTCCAGTCTCCTGAACGAACCCCAGGACGCGTCGACGGCCTAGAGGCCTACACGGCCGAGAGGGCTGCCTGCACCGCGTCGCCGGAAGGATTGACCAGGGCGGTTTCGCCGACCACCACGGTGGGTACGGTCTCGTTGCCTCGCGCCACGGACCGAACAAACGCTGCATCTTCGGGACTGTCCCAGATATTGCGCGTCTCGTACGAGATTCCCCGGGAGTCAAGGTTGCGTTTGAGAGCAGCGCAGAACCCACATCCGGGTCGCCAGTACATCGTCACATTCATAGCCATTCGAACGACGGTAGTGCATGGTTCCTACTCCGAAGATGACGCGGGTCGAAGTGTCTTCGCGCAGTCCGCTGAGCGGTGTCACGTCCTCGAAGACGATCCTGCGCGGGTTGGCCGGGTATCCCCCTGGGGAGGTTTTCGGCCGGAGGACTCCGATCGGCTCCGAACTCGAGCGCACCGGTGTCAGGCGAAGGAATGCCCGGTGTCGACGCCCATGGAATCGATTCCATCGAAGTGGCCGGTGATCCAACTCTGCAGGCGATAGGGATCGGCGAGGTCCCGCGGATCATGGGCGGGCAGGACCGACACCGCCATGACCGGGAGCAGCACCAACAAGAAGCTAAGTGTCCATAGCAACATCCGGAGATGGGCGATGGGTTTGAAAAGACGTCGCTCGTGCCACATCATCGTGAGCATCCCAAGGACCGAAAACCAGGCGAGGATCAAGGCTGAAATGAGCATCGCTGCCGCGTACCTCAGTCGACCCCCGCCGATCGCCCGGTACACATCCGGGGCGACCGTCTTGTGTTCAACCTCCTCGGCAAGATGCCACAGGAACAGTGATGCCCCACGGGGGTCCGCACCTCCCAGAACGTCGTCTGCTCGCGTGTCCACCCAACGGGCTGCGCAGAAGGCGACGGTCTCGAATCCTGCGGCAAAGGCGACACCGAACGCCTTGGAGGTGTGCGCCTCCAGGACCCGGTAGACGGTGTCGATCCATCTCTCGATCCGACGAACTCCGCGGTAGCGCGCTCCGAGCAATTCGTTGTACACCCGATGCTGACCGTGATGCTGCGACTCCTGTCGCACGAATGCCCTGGCCACGTCGGCCAATGCCGGGTCGGCAAGGTCATCGACCACAGCCCGGATTGATCTGACCACATACGGTTCCACAAACGGCATGAGCAGAGAGACGCTGTTGGCAGCCATAGCGAGTTCCGGCTTGCGACTCCACACCACCGCGTCTGCATCGGGAAATGCGAAGCTCACACGACGCAGCGGCAAACCGGGCGCCGCGACAATCGAATCAGACGTCACGGTAGGTGAAACGAAGATTTGGTCCGGCGGCGAAGCCGAGGCCCGGATCTTCGTTGCTGCAGGTGCGGACGGAGTTCGCATAGAGGGTCCATCGACCCAAACTCTACGCCGCTTGAGAAGCCCGACCGCACCAGTGCGTTGGACGTCTTGCGGAGCAACCGTTAGAAAGACACCATGCAGCTGGGGGCCCGGACCTTTGAGGTCGATGACGACGACGCTCAGCAGATGTTCCGCGAGCGAGGCTGGACCGATGGCCTGCCCGTCGTCGCTCCGACACCCCGTCGGGTCGAGGCCATGCTGGGGTGGTCCGGCTCCTCGCCGGATCATGTCGTAGGGATTGAGCCGGTAAAGCTGCGCGCGCTGACCGCCGAGAAGGTTGCCATAAACGCCGTGATGGCAGGTTGTCTTCCGCCGGACTTTCCCGTGGTGTTGGCGGCCGTCGATGCACTCTGCCAACCGGACCTACTCGTCCACGGGGCTACCGCTTCGACTGGCGGCTGCGCAATTCTGCTCGTTGTGAACGGTCCGGTTCGCCACGAACTCGCGATGTCGTCTGCTCATTCCGTGCTGGCCGGACCCGACCGTGCCTCCGTCTGCATCGGTCGAGCCGTGCGGCTCGTCCTGCGCAATCTTCTCGAGGCGAGACCGGGCGCGCTCGACCGGTCCACGCTCGGTCATCCGGGAAAGCTCTCCTGGTGTCTCGCCGAAGACGAGGAGGGCGGTGCGCCGTGGATTCCCCTCGGAACCGAACGCGGTGTCCCGGCCGGCGTATCCTCCGTCACCGCGTTCGCCGCATCGGGTCCTCGCCAGATCATGAACGAGTGGACCACCGACCCGACCGAGCTCCTGACCACCATCGTGGCGGAGATCAAAGCCACGATGCTGCACTATTCGATCTGGGCCGGAAACTATGCAGTGGTACTTCCCCCCCAGCTCCGCGCCGTGTTTCACCGGGCCGGTTGGTCGAAAGCCGACGTCCGGCAGTTCGTCTACGAGAATGCCGTGGTGCGCCGCTCGGATTGGGAACGGGTCGGCAAACAGGCGGTGGTCAACGACCGCAACCGCAATCATGACTACCGGGCCCTCCCCTCACCCGAGCATCTTCTGGTCATTTCGGCGGGCGGGGATGCCGGTGGTTTCGCGGCAATCATCCCCCCGTGGCTCGGCCCCAAGTCCGCTGCCGTAACCTCCGGAGTAGGCGTATGTTTCAACTGTTGAACACCCCGTTCACCACAACGTCGGCCACACCGCCGGCATCGAGCCGATGGGAACGATCCGTATGAAGATCAGTCGGATGCTGACCGTGCTCGATCCGACCTTTGAAGACGACATCAAGGGGTTCGCGCTCGCAGAACGTCCCTCGACTCTTCGCGGCGCAACCGTTGGCATCATCTCCAACGGAAAGGCCAATACCCGGCCGTTCTTCGATCACCTGGAGCGCCTTCTCTCCGACGAGTGGGGCGTGGCCGAGGTCGTCAGGAGGACCAAGTCGAACTACTCAGCGCCGGCTGAGGTCGAGCTCATCAACGAAGCATCGACATGGGCTGCGCTGTTTACCGGCGTTGGCGATTGAGGCAGTTGCTCGTCGTGCAGTCTGCACGACGCGGTCAGCGGTGAGCGCGTCGGCACTCCGTCGGTTGGCATCATGACGAGCGCGTTCGCCGATGGAGCGGCGCTGATGGCCGGTGCCCTCGGTGTGCCCGGATTCAGCTTCGCGGTGATCTCGCACCCGATCTCGTCGGCCACCGATGCCGAACTTGAAGCCAAAGCCCGCGACACCCTGGAGCAGGCCGCCAGGTTGCTCTTCGTTCAGAACGACTGACAGACGGGCTCACGGTTCGGGCCCGATTGTCTCTGCCGGAGGGAGGGTGCTTAGCTTCGTTCCGTACCCGCACGAAAGGTGGCCGCCATGCCCGCTTCGGAGAGCTTCGCACAACGTCATGAACGTGCCGCCGAAGTGTTCAGTCGATTCGTCCCCGGAGTCGAGCCCGAGCGGGTTGCCGCTTCCATGGAACGCAAGCTCGGAGCCCTTGGATCCTTCGCGTTCAACGCAGTTGGCCACATGTGGTCGAGACCGCAGTTGTCGCGACGCGACCGTTCGCTGCTGGTGATTTCGGTGCTCGCCGCCCATGCGCGCGACGAGGAGCTGGAGGTTCACACCCAGGTCGGCCTGAACCACGGTCTCACCCGTAGCGAGATAGAGGAGATCCTGCTGCACGTAGCGGCGTACGCCGGTTTTCCGGCTGCGATGGCTGCCAGCCGGCACATGGACGCTGCGTTCTGTAAGGCAGAAGGGGTCGGTCGGATCGAAGGGCGCACCCCGGCCGCGCAGAAGTCCGATGCAGAGCGCGAGCACGATGCGGCCGACGTGTGGCGTACCCTCAATGGATTGGCTGACGATGTCGACGCATCGGTGGTTCACGGCAACATGGTCACTCACCTTGGCGACGTGGGCGATGTCGCGTTCCAGTGGGCCTTCGGGGAGATCTGGTCGCGCCCGGAACTCACCCGCCGCGACCGCTCCCTCGTTGTGATCACGATCCTCGCGTCCTTCGGTCTTGTCGCCGAACTCGCCTTTCATGTGCCGGCCGGCCTGAACCACGGTCTGACACGCGTCGAGATCGAAGAGATCATGACGCACCTGTGTTTGTATGCGGGCATACCAAGGGGCGTGGAGGGTTTCCGTGCCACCAGGGCCGCCTTCGCCAAGATCGACAATCAGCCGACGAAATAGCATCCGATGCCGCTACTGCATGAGACAACGATCCGACGCCGCTCTGTGCTCACGGGCCCTCCCCCTTCCAAGTGAATACCCTGGTCGCATGACGACACTTCCGCAGGATCTGCACGCGGTGCACGGTCCGTTTGATCGAGAGCAGATTGACGCATGCGCGGCAAGCCTCGGTGACTTCGGTACCGCTACGCGACATCTCGTCGATGAGGGTTTGGTCCCGCCCGATGTCCTCATGGGATTGACCCTTACCCTCCTTTCCGGTCAACCTCGAACGGCCCGAGCCGCGAACGACGGATTGGCGAGTGCGATCGAGGGAAATGTCTGGGTCAGGGAGCAGGTCACAATCCACCGGCCGTGCGGAATCGACGAGCCCTGGACCGTAACCGGCACCTCGGCCCGAAGGTACGTGCGAAAGGGCCGACGCTACGGCGTGACGATCTCACGTACGGTCGATGAAGCGGGTTCGGTGATTGTGTCGAACTGCACGACCGGATTGCTGTCGTATCGGGCCGACGAGTCCCTCGACGAGGTGAACGAGGGTCTGCAAGAATCGGAAGTGCACATACCAATCGCCGATCACACGGTCGCAATGCCCGTCGGTGACATCGGACCGGGCCACGATCTCGCGACCCGATTCCCCATCGAGATGACCCTCGAACTCATGCAACGCCGCGACGGGAAGTCGCCGAAGAACCCGATCCACTCCGATCCGGCCAAGGCCAGGCGGGCCGGTTTGGCGGCGCCGATCGCCGGAGGTTCCCACGTCGCGGCGTTCGTGTTCGAACTCTTGATGCGGGAGTGGGGCGTTGATGTGCTGCTTCACGGCGCGCACATTGACGTGCGTTGGAAGTCACCCACCTTTGCCGGCGATCGATTCGAGCCGACCGCCGTTGTCATTTCAGCGACTCCCAGCTTGATCACGATTGCCATAGCGGTCGAACCGTCGAAGCTCCAGGGCACGATTCTGATACCGAGAAAGTCCGCATGAAGCCGTTGGCCGGGGTGCGGGTTCTTGACCTGACCGACGAGACGGCGACGTTCGCCGGTAGGATTCTGGCCGACCTCGGAGCCGATGTCGTGATCATCGAACCCCCGACCGGAAGTCGTTCGAGATTCCGCAAACCCCGGCTGACCGGCGAGTCGGTGGCAGCCACTGAGCGGTCCTTTTCCCATCAGTACTTCAATGCGAACAAGCGATCAGTCGTCGTTGACGAAGCAGATGAGTCGACGGCCCTGCCTTCGTGGGCCAAAGTCGCCGACGTCGTCATTGCGACACCACCGTTCCGTCTGCCTCAAGTTCGGGCGGCCGCCGCGAATCCCGACATCGTCTATGTGTCGGTGACACCGTTCGGACTCGAAGGGCCGTGGCGCGACCGGCGGGCAAACGATCTGGTCTCGTTGGCCGCCGGCGGGTTGCTGTACCTGTCGGGGGAACCGAACGGCATACCGGTGCAAGGTGGTGCCCATCCCTCCTACACGATCACCGGTCTCGTCGCCGCTGCGGGCGTGATGGTTGCCCTTCACAACGGGGGCGGTGCCCACCTGGACATCTCCCGTCAGGAAGCTACGGCGATGCTCACGTTTCAGACGGGAGCCCCGTGGCAGTGGCGATGGTCGGCGGTGACGCCGAGGCGCCCGGGGATCTCCAACGCAGCGCGCTGCGCCGATGGCCGCTACGTCGGTCTGATGGTCCGGCCTGACCACTTCGATCTCTTTCTTCGCTGGCTCGACGAGGTTGGTATCGAACACACCCTGACCCCCGCCGACTGGCATCACGCCCGGGTCACCTCACCTCAGATCAACAACCCGGTGAATGCGGCGACGGCCGCTCTGGCCAGACGGCTCGCCCGGGACGATTTCGTTACCGGGGCCATCCGGGCCGGGATGGTGTGTCTCCCGACGTTGGAATTCGCCGACATGGAGCATCACGAACAGTTTGTCGTCAACCATCAGTTCACGACCCTGCGTCACCTTGGTATCGATTCCGATCTCGGGTTCGTGCGGAGCCCGGTCGACGCCTTCGATGAACCGACGTCGATCTCTCCGGCGCCCTTGCTTCCGAAGGTGACAGAGCCACCTCCCGCCCACCCCCTCTCCGAAGGCGGCGCAGCGAGGCGGAACCGTCCGGGCGATCCGCACCGGGCCTTGGAGGGCATCCGGGTGGTCGACTTCGGATGGGTCCTGGCGGCACCGATCGGAACCCGAATCCTCGCGTCGTTCGGCGCAGAGGTGATTCGTATCGAGTCGTCGACCAAGCCCGACAGCATCCGGTCGATGCCCGGTCCCGACGGCAGACC
>JANMZO010000399.1:0-38667 GCA_031383405.1 Acidimicrobiia bacterium
CAAATCTGCGTCGTCGGCACCGCAGAGTTCGCGGGCCGAATGCATCGACAGCATTGCGCAGCCGACGTCGACGGTCGCGATCCCCAGTCGGGTCGCCGTGATTGGACCGATGGTGGAGCCGCACGGCTGGGAGTTCTTCGAGACGAAGACCTGGTGGGGCACCTCAGCCCGATCGCACGCGGCAGCGAAGAACGCGGCGGTCGTGCTATCGGTTGCGTAACGTTGGTTGACGTTCACCTTCACCACGGGTCCGGCGTTGGGAAGCGGACGGTGTCCGGGTTCGTGGCGTTCGGCATAGTTCGGGTGGACGGAGTGGGCCATGTCGGCCGAGACGCAGGTCGACGCGGCGATAGTGCGGGCCCGCGTGTCGGGATCGGTAACGCCGAGGCCGTGGATGACCCGGTCGATGGTCGATTCGAGCATGGGGCCAGCCGCTCCTGTCGTCGATTCCGAGCCGATCTCCTCGTGGTCGAAAAGCGCGGCGAAGCAGACGCGTCCGGTGGTGTCGCCGGAGTCTACGAGCGCGGAGATGGCTGCCCAAGCCGAGAACAGATTGTCGATGCGGCCCGAAGCGAGCAGTTCATTGTTCGTCCCGAGCGTCTGGGCCGGGGTCAGGTCGTGCAACATGAGATCAGCTCCGACAATGGCGTTCGCGTCGATACCGGCTTCTTCGGCCAACCACTTCATCACATCGCCCTTCTCCGAGGCCCCGAGCCCGATGACCGGCAGCAAATGGATCTGCTTGTCGAGAACCAGGCCTTTGTCGTTGACCTCGCGGTCGAGGTGGATGGCAAGCTGCGGGATACGGGCGACGGGGCGGTTGACGAGGACGAGTCGGGTGGACCCGTCGCTGAGCAGGACCTGCCCGGAGAGGCCGAGGTCCCGGTCGAGCCAAGAGTTGGCCAGGACACCGCCATAGATTTCGACCGCCAGTTGACGCCAACCCACGTTCGCGGTGTCGGGGTGCGGCTTGATCCGCAGATTCGGTGAGTCGGTATGCGCGCCGACGATATGGACGCCCAGGTTCGTCGGGTCGGGCTCGTTGGCCACCCATGCGATGAGAGCGCCGTTACGGGTCACGAAGTGCTTTCCCGTCACCTGACTCCACGCCTCACGTTGGGTCAGTTCGCTGAACCCGACGGATTCGAGGAGCTTGCGAGCCGACTCGACCGCATGGAACGGCGACGGCGACGAGTCGAGGTAGGCCATGAGTTGTTGAAGCGGTGTTGTTACGGTGACGTCGGTCATGGCGTTCCAGTACAGCAGGCGGCAGACTCGCGTGTGGTCGATCCTGTGGAGGAAGACGGTTCTGAAGGCACCGACGCGATGCGCGACGCATATGCCCGTCACCCGGGCGGCGCCGACGGTTGGTACCGCGAGTTTGGGGCCAGATACCGAAACCCCCACGCTGACGCAGTCACGTACGCGGTCGAACGACTCGTTCGGGGTGGTGTCGTGGCCATCGGCCACCGGGTTCTCGACCTGGCGTGCGGTTCAGGCGAGGTCTGGCGGAACCTGCATGCTCTCGGTTTTCCTGTCGACGACCTCACAGCGGCCGACCCGTACACAGCTGTGGCATTCGAAACGTCGACGAGCGCAGCGTGTCGGTCGGACTCCTTCGCTGACATCGCGGCGGGGTCGCTACTGGCCGATGGACTCACCTTTGACCACGTGGTGTGCGCCTACGCGCTTCATCTCTGCGAACCGTCCCGCCTGGCCGGTGTCTGCTTGGCGCTGGCCGCGGTGACGCCGACGCTGCACATCATCACGCCCCACAAGCGGCCCCTGCTGCGCGAGGCGTGGGGCTGGGACCTGGTCGACGAGCATTACGACGCCGGGTATCGGGTCCGGTCCCGGACGTACCGCCGTTACTGACCTCCTCGGTGGTGGCCCGCCCTGCCTCCACAACGGAGCCCATCGGGTCCCCAACCTGGGTCATCGAGTCCCCAACCTGGGCGTCTTGGTCCCCAACTCGACCGATTTGGGCGGAATCTGCGGACAACTTCGGTGAGTTGGGTTCGGAGTGTCGGCAGGTTGGGTTCACCCGACCGTGAGTTTCGGCCGGGTGAAACCGTGGGCGCGAAGTAAACATGACTGGAAGTGGGTAAATTTGACCATTTTCTGCCCGAATACGGGCAGAAAGGTCGATTCTGTGCCGAATTTGGACCAACATGGGGTTCGTGTTGCCAGCAACGGTCGAAAGCCCGATCGACGGAACCCCGCTCGGGGATCTCCTGGACCAGTTGACCCGAACGACGACCCTTTCCCGGGCCGAAGCACAGCGGGTGATCGAAGAGGTCCTCGTGTTCTTCTCCGAACCGGCCGACCGCTTCGTCAAGCGCCGGCACACGGAACTGCAAAAGGCGGGTTACGCGAACCCGGTGATCTTCGAGCGCATCCAGAGTGAACTGCCGTTCAGGCGGGTCGCGGCGCCGGGACTCACGGTTCGCCAGATCCGCCGGATCATCTACGGATAAGGAATCAATCATGTGTGGAATTGTCGGTTCAATTGGAAAACGGGATTGTCTGAGGACGCTCCTCGAGGGACTGGCCCGGGTCGAGTACCGCGGCTATGACTCTGCAGGCGTGGCGCTCATTACGTCACGTGGACTGAAAGTCTGCAAAAAGGAGGGCAAGCTCCGGGCGCTCGAATCGGCGGTGCCAAAACGCCTGGCCGGAAACGTCGGCATTGGCCACACGCGCTGGGCGACCCACGGGGAGCCGAGTGACGTGAACGCCCATCCGCACACGGACATGGCCGGTCACATTGCCGTCGTGCACAACGGGATCGTCGAGAACGCAAACGAACTGCGTGCGGAACTTGAGCGGTCCGGCGTGGTCTTCGTGAGCGAGACCGACACCGAGACGCTCGCGCACCTGATCGCGCAGCGACGCGCGTGCGGCGACGACCTCGAAGACGCCGTCCGCCATGTCCTGGCCCGGATCGAAGGGACCTACGGGCTTGCGGTGATCGACGCCACCCAGCCTGACCGGCTCGTCGTGGCCCGGAACGGTTCGCCGATCATCATCGGGGTCGGCGAAAAGGAGATGATGGTCGCGTCCGATGTGGCGGCACTCGTTCGGCACACGACGCAGGTCGTACATCTCGAAGACGGTGAAATGGCGGTCCTCACCGCAGATGGCTACCGCACGTTTGCGCTCGACGCGACGCCGACCCAGAGTCGCGTCGTCGACATCAACTGGAGTATCGAACAGTTCGACCGGGGCGGCCACGAGCACTTCCTACGGAAGGAGATCCTGGAGCAACCCTCAGCGGTGGAACGCTCCATCAAGGGCCGGCTCGATGAGCGGTTTTCTACCGTTCGACTTGGCGGGGTGACGCTCTCGGCGCGGGAGGTTCTCGATATCCGCCGGGTGAAGTTCATCGCCTGCGGATCGGCCTATTACGCGGGTCTCGCCGGGGCTCAGCTGATCGAATCGCTCGCCCGCATTCCCTCCGACGCCGAACCGGCGAGTGAGTTCCGCTATCGGAACCCGGTGATCGAGCGCGATGTTCTATACATCGCGGTGAGCCAGTCGGGCGAAACGCTCGACACGCTCGCCGCCGTCCAGGAGATCAAACGTAAGGGCGGTCGGGTGATGGCGATGGTCAACGTCGTTGGTTCGACGATCGCACGCGAATCCGACGGCATTTACCTCCACGCCGGTCCGGAGATCAGCGTGGCGTCGACGAAGGTGTTCACTTCGATGCTGGTCAGCATGGCGATGCTTGCCGTTCAGCTGGGTCGGGTGCGCGACCTCAGCCCCTTCGACGGTGCCCGGCTGATCGCCGGCTTGCGTCGCCTGCCGGCCGACATCGCGACGATTCTCGACGGTGAGGACCATATTGCCGACATAGCGCGCCGCTACGCGCATCGACCTTCGATGTTCTTCATCGGACGCGGTGCCGGCTTTCCGATTGCGTTGGAGGGCGCGCAGAAGCTCAAAGAGATCAGCTACATCCACGCCGAGGCCTATCCGTCGAGTGAGCTGAAGCACGGCCCGTTGGCACTGGTCAACGACGAGTTTCCGGTCGTGGCCATAGTTGGTGACGACGACCTCTTCGACAAGAACCTGAGTTCGGTGCAGCAGGTCCGGGCCCGCAAGGGGCCCGTGATTGCCATCGTTCAGAAGAAGGGAATTGTGGCCCACGAGAACGTGGAAGCCGGCCTCTTCGATGACTACGTCGAAGTGCCGGTCAACGAACCGGAACTCAACCCGATCCTGTGGAACATTCCGCTTCAACTTCTGGCGTACCACGCAGCTAAAGCGCTGGGTCGCGACGTCGACCAGCCCCGCAACCTGGCCAAGAGTGTCACCGTCGAATAGGGCGGCGTGCTGAACGCTGCGGGCCCGTGCAAGCAGTCCCAGGGATCCCCGTCGAATAGGGCGGTGTGCTGAGCGCTGCGGGCCCGTGCAAGCATGGAGTGGTGCGCAGACGAACGTTCATGGTTCTGGCGGCCGCAGTCGCTGCGATTTCGGGTGCCATCGCCGCGCCCGCCCGCTGGTCTGCCGCCGCCGCCGGGCCGACCGCGACTCTGCATACCATCAGCCCGAACACCACCCAGTTGATTGTCGGGGTCGCCGATGACTGGTCGTCGAACCGGGCGATTCTCACCCGGTTCGAGCGCAAACCGGGCGGAACCTGGGCGCGGATCGGCTCAGACATTTCGGCCCGGCTCGGTACCGGTGGGCTGGCGTGGGGGCGTGGTTCGATCGAATTCGGTGGCCTGTCGAACGTCGCCGACGCGACCGGTCCGGAAAAGGTGGAGGGCGACGGCCGAGCCCCGGCCGGAGTCTTCCCGTTGGAGACCGTTTACGCGTACCAGGCGGCTTGGGGGCAGCGGACCGCGATGCCCTTCGTGACGGTTGGAGTGAACGATCTGTTCATTGAAGATCCCGCTTCGAACAGCTACAACACCCATATTCGGCTCGACCATGCCCCGGCCACCGCCTGGGAAAGGAAACAGCAGATGGAACAGGGTGACGCGGCGCACCGACTCAAGGTCTTCGTCGGGCACAACAGCCATTCGCCAACTCCCGGCCGGGGGAGCGCCATCTTCCTCCATGTGTGGCGAAAGAATGGCGCCGTTCCCACGACGGGGTGCACCGCGATGAGCTTCGAGAACCTGAGCACCGTCGTGCGATGGCTTCGGCCGTCCGCCGACCCGGCATACGTCCTGCTGCCGAAGCTGGTATACCAATCTGTCAGGTCCGCAATGGACCTTCCGACGATCGAACGGTGACGATGCCTCGAACGGTAACGACGCCATGATGCCGAGATGCTGACAAGATGACATGATGCCGATTCCGAGCGATCCCCTCCACCCGGTCGCCTTGGCGGCCAATGGCCGGCCGATATCCGTCGAAGAAGCAACGTGACAAAGACCGGACACCACCTGCTGCGACTTTCACCGTGCCTGAAGTCCTACGACTGGGGCTCCTACGACGCGCTCCCGGCTTTTCTCGGGATTGAGCCGACCGGCGAAGCGGTGGCCGAGGCATGGTTCGGGACGCATCCGTTGGGGCCCTGTCCGGTGGCGAGCGTTGACGGAGACGCGGGTGATCTTTCGTTGGCCGAAGTGACCGCCCGCGATCCGGCTTTTTGGTTCGGAGCGGGTAACCGGGAGATGTCGTTCCTCCTTAAAGTGCTGGCGATCGGGCGTCCGTTGTCGCTCCAGATGCACCCGAACCTGGTCGAAGCAAGGCGGGGCTTCGATGAGGAGAACCGGCGCGGAATCCCCGTTTCGGACCCGACCCGTGTGTTCCGAGACGCCAACCACAAACCGGAGTTAATCTGCGCGCTGACAGAAATTGACGCCCTCTGCGGATTTCGGCCGACGGCTGATTCGATCGAGCTTCTCACGCTGCTGAGCGGACGGATCGGCGAAGGATTCGTTCATGCCCTGAACGCCGGAATGTCGATCAAGACGCTGGTCCGCCGCTCGCTTTCACCGACTGACGAACTGGTAGGAGCCACCATTGCTGCCAGAAGTGCCGCCATCGCGGAACTTGTAGAGTGTGCAGATCGTGTTGTTTCGCGTGGTTGTCCGGAGAAGTACCGGCTCGCCGCAACGTGGATTGCGCGTCTCGGTCGGCAGTATCCAACCGACGGCGGGGTGGCGGTTGCCGCATTGTTGAACTGTGTGCGGCTGAACAAGGGTGAGGCCCTGTTTCTCGACGCCGGAAATATGCACGCGTATCTCCGTGGTCTGGGCGTCGAGATCATGGCGAACTCCGACAACGTGATCCGCGCCGGGATGACCTCGAAACACATCGACGTAGATGTTCTCACCCGACTCGTCGACACCGATCCAATCGCGGAACCCGTGACAGTCGCACGACGTTCCACGCTTATGGGCGGGGCCGAATGGGAGACCTGGGTCGTTCCCGTGCCCGATTTTTCCTTGAGTCGTGTGAAGGTCAGAAGCGATAACCCGGAAGCCCTCCCTGATGCCCCGGGCATACGGGTTGCCCTGTGTTCTGAAGGGTCGGTCACGGTCACCGGTTCGGGATCGACCGTTATCCTCAGGAAGGGCCAAGCGCTCGTGAGTCCCGCGTCGGCAGCACTCACCATTTCGGGTGATGGCGAGGCGTTCTTCGCGAGCCCCGGATGACCGAGCTCTGAGATACGCCGTAGCCTGCCGGGAAGGAACTCGTCGCTGAGGTGTGAATGGCTCCGATTTCACATTCAACACGAGCGGCTGTCCTTTGGCCATCGGAGCTAGTGCTAGTGCAGTGAATCGCAGTTTGGGCGCGGGTGGCCGAACTGCACTTCCCACGATGAGCGCCCTTTTTGTCGAGAGGGCGCACGCGCCCAAACGTCGAGAACATGCGCTACGAGTGCCGAAAGCCGCGAAAACCGTTCGTTCATCAACAACAATGAACGGCCTGAGGTTGAATCAGTGAATACTCATGGCAAGTCGCGACGTGTTTCTCTCGTCCCGATCGCACTCCGCGGGCAAACCACGGGTCGATCGGTGTTCGCGCTTTTCCTTGTGGCGGTGTTGACCGGCCTGCTCGTTGCGTTACGTCTGTTGAGCGCCCCGGCCCTGGCCACGTCGGTCGACATTCCGCTCGCGATCATCGTGGTCGGGTTCGCTTTGGTCGGCCGTTTTGGAATCATCGAGCAGGTCGGGGCCACGCATGTGCTGCTCACGGCGATTGAGGTCCCGCTGCTTCTGGGCATGTTCTCCCTTGCCCCGACCGGGGTAGTGGGTGCGTGTCTGATGGGCACCGCGCTGAGCTGGTTTCTGCAGCGACGAGTGGCTGTCTTCCGGTTCCTCGCGAACCTCACGCTCTCGATGTTCGAGGTCGTTGTTTCGGTTGAGGTTTTTCACGCGATCGCTCCCAGTTCAAACGTTCGTGAGACCGAAACGTGGATGATCGCCTTCGCAGTTGTTATCGGGGCCCGCGCCATTCGGACGGCGCTGGAGCTTGCGATAGTCCGTCTCGGTGGGGGGCTGTTCACACGACGAAACGCGATAGGTACCGTTCTCGTGACGATCACCTCGTCGGTTTGTATGACGAGCCTCGGTCTGGTCGCGGTCATTGTGGCCACCCAGAGCCGCCTGGCCGAGATGCTGGTTGTTGCCGTCGTCGCGCTGCCGGTGTTGGTGTACCGGGGGTTCGTGCTCGTGCGCGAACAGTTCGGGCGCTTACGACTTCTGCAGGAGTTCACGGCACCGACGCGAGCTCCGCTGGATCAACAGCAGATGATTCAGTTGGCAATGACCCGGGCGTGCGCGATTCTTCGGGTTGAGGGTGCGGAGATCACCGTCGCCCGCGGGCAGTTGGCTGTTCGCGAATCGTATGGTTCATCCGATGGCGGTCCCACGCTGCCGGCCCCGGGTGACCTTCTGTGGGGACGGGTCTTCGCCAGGAACGGTGTGATTGCTGTGAGCCCGACCACGAAGGACCCTGACCTGCTCGAGTATCTGCGCCCGTTCAACGTGTCCTCGCTCATGGCGGTTCCGCTCGTGCAGAACGGCGAACGGATCGGAGTGTTCTGCGTTCGCGACCGGGCCGCCGGTGTAACTCCGTTCAGCGCGCAGGACATCGCACTCTTCGCCACGATGGCCGATCACCTCTCGACTGTTCTTCACGGCTTCCGTCTGGCTGAACATCTTAATGCTGCGTCGGATGAGCAGGCCCGCCTGGCCACGATCGACTCCCTCACCGGCCTTCCCAACCGCGGTGGGCTCGCTCAACGGGTTGGTGGCTATTGCGATTCGCTCGCCGACGACGCTCCGACGTCGGCTGCGCTGATAACGCTCGACCTCAACCGTTTCAAGGAGGTCAACAGCGCACTGGGACACGAAACTGGAGATGCCCTGATCGTCAGTGTCGCCGACCGGATTCGGATGTCGGTTCCGCGAGGTGCGGTAGTTGCGCGACTGGGTGGTGACGAGATCGCGGTCTTCGTCGACGATGTGCGCTCGCGAGACGAAGCGTTCGCCATGGCGTTGCGCGTGCAGCACGCGGTCCGGACCGAGCACCGCGTCGCCGATCTCCTCCTTCAGGTCGACTGCGCTATTGGTGTCGTGCTGATCCCGGACCACGGGCGTGATCAGAGCACGTTGATCCGCCGGGCTGACGTCGCGATGTACGTTGCCAAGCAATCACCCGAAGGGGCGATCGAGTTCTTCGACCCTGACGAGGAGGAGCGTTCCGCCCGCCACGCCTCGCTGGTGCGAGATCTACGGGTCGCTATCGACGAGGATGACCTGACGGTTCACTATCAGCCCAAGGCCGACGCGAAGAGCGGAATTGTCGTCGGGGTCGAAGCGCTTGTGCGCTGGCAGCACCCGACGCTCGGGTTCATCCCGCCTGACGAGTTCGTCGGTCTGGCGGAGTATGCCGGTTTAATAGGCCCACTTACCAACCTGGTGCTGCGTCACGCGCTACGCCAATGTCAGCGGTGGCAGGATTCCGGCTTATCGGTGCACGTCGCGGTGAACCTCTCCGCCCGCTCCCTCCGCGAGGTCGACCTGGCGGACTCGATCTCCCGCGATCTCGAGGCTGCCACGCTGGCCCCGGAGCACCTCACGCTTGAAATTACCGAAGGCGAGTACGTGCACGACGCTCCGCTCGCCCGTCAATCACTGCTGGACCTTCACGCCCTCGGCGTGAAGGTGTCGATCGACGATTTCGGCACGGGGTACTCGTCGCTTTCGTACCTTTCCCGCCTCACGGCTGATGAGGTGAAGATCGACAAGTCCTTTATCACCCATGTACTGACTGACGACGCGAGCGCGGCGATCGTTCGTGCCGTGGTCGAACTGGCTCGCGAGTTGAAGCTGAACGTGGTCGCCGAAGGCGTCGAGGACCGTGCGACGTGGGACTTTCTGCGCGAGATCGGGGTCGACACGATCCAGGGTTACTACCTCAGTCGACCGTCCACCGGTGAGAAGATCGGAATGTGGATGTGGGAGCGCCTTCGCTCCGAAACGGGCCCGGGACTGGGATCGGCCGGCGGTTCGGCGTCGGGCTCCCGTGCTGGGAGCGGCGAACGAAGCCTCGACCTCACCCGGTCCGGGGATCCGTTCGCGGCCGGTCCGGCCGCCGGTGTGCTGGGTGGCAGGTAACCTCGACGTCGCTGTGGAAACAAACGCAAAGCCAACGACAGGCGACACCATTTCCGCCGACGCGCCGATCACCCGGTTCAACCCGGCCGCCATCGCGCTGTTCCGCTACGTTGCCATCGACATCGACTACGACGGCTCGCCGGATCTTGATGGGGTGACCGCAACGTTCACCTACGAACTCGTCGATCGAAGCGGAGCCGGCGGTGTCGACTGTCGGGAAGTTTTCGTCTTTCCCGTTTCCGCCGATGGGATTCCCGGACCCGACAGCGCCCGACGAAAGGCATTCGAGCGACTCGTTCGTCACCTCGGCCTCGCGGCGGGCCTCAGCTACTACAAGATGGCAGCCCCCCCTGAGGTGGAGATTGCGGATTCGTACAGCGCCGACGGGTTTACGGTGGAGGAGGTGGCGTTTCACCGACGCCTGTTGGCCAAAGGGCTCGGTGAGTTCAGCTTTGTCAATGGGCTCGATGCCGAACTCCAGCCGAGGTACTCGTTCCGGTCGGCGGTGGCAGCCGCCCCGCTGACGGGCCTTGACCTCGGTCGTGGCCCACTCGTTGCGGTCGGCGGTGGCAAGGACTCATGCGTTTCTGTTGAAACCCTTCGATCGGCTGCTACGGGAGACCCTAGGTTCTCGCCGACGCTGATAACGGTGAATAGATACCCGGTTATCGCCGACGTGATCAGCGTTGCGCACCTCGCCGATGTCGCTGTCGTGCGCAACCTTGACCCGAAAATAGGCGCACTTAACAAAGCGGGGGCGTTGAATGGTCACGTGCCCGCGACGGCGATCGTGAGTCTTGCCGTGTTGTGCAGCGCGGTTCTCCGCGGTCACGGGTCCGTGGTGATGTCGAACGAACGCTCGGCGTCGGAAGGAAACATCACGTACCAGGGGGTGGAGATCAACCACCAGTGGTCGAAGAGTGATGAGGCCGAGCTGTCGATCGCCCGCCTCGTGCGGTCGATTACGCCCGAGCTTTCGTACTTTTCGCTACTGCGCCCCCTGTCGGAACTGGCAATAGCCCGACGCTTCGCTCAGACGTGCGATCGCTACTTCGATTCATTCTCGTCATGCAACGCCGCGTTCCGTCTCGACCCCGCTCGCCGTACAAGCCGCTGGTGCGGCCAGTGCCCGAAGTGTCAGTTTGTCTACCTGGCTCTCGCTACTGCGCTTGACCGAAGCCGACTGGAGTCCATTTGGGGGGCCGAATTGTTTGGGACGTCACCCCAAGAAGGATTCACCGCCCTGCTCGGGTTGCAGGAGTGGAAACCGTTTGAGTGTGTGGGGGAATACGGTGAATGTCGGGTTGCGCTCCAGATGGTGATGGACAACCCCCAGTGGTCGGGTCACCCGGTCCTGGCGAACCTGCGGGAGCGGGTGGCTGACGCTGATGGATGGCCGACACCTGATGAACGGGCCCGGGTGTTTGCCCTCGGGGAGACGTTCGCGCCGGCTGAGTTTGCGGCGCTGATCGCGTCGTCGCCGCATCGGCCGGCCAGCTAAATGGCGAGCATGCGCGTGCGCGATCTCTCCGGACAGCGAGTGGTTGTCTGGGGTTTTGGCACCGAAGGGCGCGCGGCGGTGAAACTGCTCCAGCGCCACGGTCGCCCCGCTTCGCTGAGTGTGGTCGTCGACGCGGAGTCCGCCGTCGTTCACGACCCGAGCGTGGAGGTGCTCAGCGGAGTTCGCGCGGCGCGGGTCGTGGCGGCGGCCGATGTGATCGTGAAGTCGCCCGGGGTGAGTCCGTACGTGGGCGGTTTGGCGGATGCGAAGACCTCCGCGGTAATTACGGGTGGCACCGCGTTGTGGTTCGCAGAGACCGGTGGTGACAACACGATTGCCGTGACGGGGAGCAAAGGCAAGAGTACGACGTCGTCGCTCGTGGCCCACTTTCTCACCGCACTCGGTATCCCAACGACCCTCGCAGGCAACGTGGGCCGGGCCATGCTCGACGTGCTCGACGAAGAGTTGTCGGTGAGCCAGACGCCTGACAGCTCACCGACCGCGCCGCGCGCGACCGCGCCGACTACGGCACCGATGGTCTATGCGCTGGAGTTGTCGAGCTTTCAGACGGCGGAGGTTCGCCATTCGCCAACCGTAGGTGTGCTCACCGCGTTGTTTCCCGAGCATCTCGACTGGCACGGTTCGGTCGAGCGGTACTATGCCGACAAGTGCAACCTCTTCGCCCACCGTCCCGGAGGGGCGCTTGTGGCCAACTTCGACAACGCCAACGTTGTGCGCCAGTGCGCCGGCGGGTTGACTGGATCCCCCGTGGTCATGCCGTATGCGGTGAACGAGGCGATTCACCTTGCTGATTCGTCCATCGTGGGGGAAGACGGGATCGAGCTGTTCGATCTCTCCCGTGCGACGCTTGTCGGACGCCACAACGCCATCAATCTCTGCGGAGCACTAAGTGCTCTGTGCGCGTACGGAATCGACCTGGCCGGTAATCGCGCGGCGTTGCAGACCGCCATCGAGTCATTCGCCCCGTTGGAACATCGCCTTCAACCGGTGGGCCACCACCGAGACCGTCTCGTGATCGACGACAGCCTTTCCACGGCACCGCAGGCGGCTGTGGCCGCGCTGGCGGCGTTCGCTGATCGTCCGGTCGGCATCATCGTCGGTGGTCACGACCGCGGTCTCGACTACACACCGTTGGCCGAAGCCTTGGCGACTCGCACCACGCCAACCTGGGTGCTCGGTGTGCCGTTGAGTGGTGAACGCATCGTTCCGCTCATCCGCGCAGCACTCGCGGCCGCACAGAACACGAACGTCGTGGTCGAGGCATTCGACGATTTCGACGACGCTGTGCGCCGGGCAAGCGATCTGGTTCCCAAAGGTGGGGTTCTGTTGCTTTCGCCCGCAGCGCCGAGCTTCGGTCGCTTTAGGGACTACCACGATCGCGGCCTGCACTTCCGCTCCCTACTCGGCCTCTAATGCCCCGGGAGAAGCGCGCTGACGTGGTCAGGGTCGGGTGGATCCGACGCCTCACCGGGCTCATCCGCCCGCATCTGGGCGATGGTGTTGTCGCCTTGGTGGCGAGCCTTCTCGGCAACTCGGCGATCGTGGCCACGCCGCTCATCGTGCGTCGGATCGTCGATCATTCCATCGGTCGAAACGACGGATCGCTCGCGGTGTGGGTCGGTGTTCTGGCCACGGTCGGATTGTTTCGCGCGCTTACGACCTTCGGCCGCCGCTGGTTCGGGGGTCGTCTGAGCATCAATACTGAAGCGCTTCTTCGCACACGAGTCCAGGACCACCTCCAACGTCTCGACCTTGTGACCCACGATTCACTGTCGCAGGGTCAGATAGTGAGCCGGTCAAATGCCGACGTCGGTATGATCGCCCAGTTGCTGGCATTCCTCCCGTTTCTCACGGGCAACATCGTGCAACTCGTTCTGTCGCTGGTCGCGATGGCGTTTCTGTCGCTCAAACTGCTCGTGATTGTCCTGCTACTGGTTCCTGCGTTCCTGGCCGTCGGCTACCAGCTCAGGAAGTGGGCGTACCCGTCGGCGCTCGACGCCCAGCAACGACAGGCCGAGGTGAGTGCGATCGCCGATGAGGCAATCGGTGGTGTCCGCGTGGTGAAGGGGTTCGGGCAGGAGGGTCAGGAGCTGCGCCGTTTTGAAGAAGCGGCCAGAGTCCTCTACGGCAGTCGTATGCGCAATGTCCGGATCAGTGCCAGGTACGCGCCGGCGTTGCAGATCATTCCGTCGTTCGGTGTCGTTGCGTTGTTGGCCGTCGGTGGCCGGATGGTGCTTCGGGGCTCCATCAGCACCGGCACGTTTCTCGCCTTTGCCTCCTACTTTTCCCAGTTGGTCGCCCCGATCCGCACGACGGCCTTGATCGTCGCCCTGTTCCAATCCGCGCGGGCTGGAGCGGAGCGGGTGTTTGAGACCCTCGACCTGAGATCTCGCATCGTCGATGCCCCGGAGACCGTGGCTGTTACGAGGGTCGTTGGCCGACTGACCGTTGACCATGCGTCGTTCGCCTACGGCGAGGCGGAGCCGGTCCTGTCCGACGTCACCCTTGAGATCAACCCGGGAGAGACGGTGGCATTCGTCGGTTCCTCCGGGTCGGGCAAGTCGTCGTTGGCTCTGGGATTTGCCCGCTTCCTCGACCCGGTGACGGGCTCGGTGAGTCTCGATGGTGTGAACATACGTGCGCTTACCATTGAGTCGCTTCGTCGAAACGTTGGAATGGTTTTCGACGACGCCCAACTCTTCTCCATCAGTGTGCGCGACAACATCGCGTTCGGGGCTGACCACCCGACCGACGCTCAGGTGCGCGAAGCGGCTGCGGCAGCCCAGGCTCTCGGGTTCATCGAGGCGTTACCTCAAGGTTTCGACACGGTTGTGGGCGAGCAGGGCCTGAGTCTGTCAGGTGGCCAGCGACAACGCGTTTGTCTGGCCCGCGCTCTGCTCGCGAACCCGAGTGTGCTGATCCTTGATGACGCGACGAGCGCGCTTGATATGCGCACCGAGGCGGCCGTGTTCGATGCTCTCCGGGCGGGCGCCTTGGATCGCACGACCGTCCTCATCGCCAACCGGCCGTCGACCATCGCACTTGCCAGCCGGGTCGTCGTGTTCGACCATGGCCGAATCATCGACGACGGTTCGCACGCCGAGTTGATCGACCGGTGTGATCCGTACCGGGCGCTGATGCTCGATGCCACCGCCACCGAAGAGGCGCTGGCTTCGGCGGTCGCCCTGGGCGTTGTCAGCGCCGAAGCCGATCGACGCATCGCCCTGGCGGCCACCCACGCCGTGCGCGTGAACGCAGCCACGGGAGCCGGTGCTGAAGCGCCGATTCCCCTGTTCAACAACACGCCACCGGGTGGAACGGCCGCTCTGGCCCGGGGCGGACCGGGCGCGCGGCCCACAGGCGGCGGCGGGGGTGCCTTCGGATTCGCGCCGCTGCCGGCCACGGTCGCACGAATCGCGAAGTTGCCCCCGGCGCGCGACGTACCTCCCGTGCCTCCCGCCAGCGCAATTGAAACGGCCGAGAACGAGAGTTCGCAGTTCACGCTCCTTCGATCATTGCGACCGCAAAAGCGGCTGATCCAGCTTGGATTCGCGACCGTCGCCGCCGATGCGCTGCTGAGCATGGCGGGTCCAGCGCTTATCGCCCACGGCATAAACCGTGGTGTCAATGGAAAATCACTACGTGCACTGAATATCGCGGTCGCGTTGTTCGCTCTCGTGACGATCGTCGATCTGGTCGTTGTGCGCGTCTCAGCGATCGTGGTGGGTAAGGCCGGTGAGCGCCTGCTGTACCAATTGAGGCTACGGATCTTCGCTCACATCCAGCGCCTCGGTTTGGAGTTCTACGAGAAGGAACTCTCCGGTCGAATTTTGACCCGGGTGACCGGCGACGTCGATTCGTTGGCCAACTTCGTGCAGACCGGAGTCGTGAGCCTCCTTCTCAACGTCCTCACGCTGGTTGGTGTCGGTGCCTACCTTCTGGTCGAGAACGTTCAGCTTGGTTTCGTCGCCCTCGCCTCGTTCCCGTTCCTGATCGCCGCGACATGGTGGTTTCGCGTCGCGTCGTCGAAGGCCTACGAAGCAGTGCGGGAGAAGGTAGCGGCGGTCAATGCCCGCTTTGCTGAGGGGTTCACCGGGTCCCGCGTCGTCCAATCATTTGCCCGTGAGGAGGAGAGTGCTGCGTCATTTGCCTCTATCGTGGCCGAACACCGGTTGGCCCGGCTCGGCGCCCAGCGGGCCGCGTCGCTGTACTTTCCGATTGCTGAGGCACTCGGCGTGCTCTCAACGGCCGGGGTGCTGTTCGTCGGGTCGCACTACGTGCGTAACGGTTCGCTGTCGACGGGAGCGCTCCTCGCTTTCGTGCTCTACCTGACCCAGCTGTTCGCCCCGATCCAGCAGCTCACGGTAGTGCTCGACGCGTGGCAGCAGGCCGACGCCGCCACAGACAAGATCCGAGGTCTTCTGGAAGAAACCACGACCACTCCAGTGGCCATGAAGCCGGTTGTCCTGCCGTATCGCACGACGCGTTCTCGCGGCGTCGCGCTGCACTTCGACAACGTGTCGTTCCGATACCGGGGCGGGGCGAGTGACGCCATCCGAGACGTTGATCTCCTGATCGAACCGGGTGAGACGGTAGCCCTGGTCGGTACAACCGGCGCGGGCAAGTCGACCATGTTGAAGCTCGTGCCTCGGTTCTACGATCCCACCAAGGGCGTCGTACGCGTCGACGGTATCGACCTCGCTTCGGTCGACATGCGTGAGTGGCGATCCCGACTGGGCCTAGTTCCGCAGGAGCCGGTCCTGTTCTCCGGAACGTTGGCGCAGAACATCGCCTACGGACGACCTGACGCCTCGATGACCGAGATCGAGGAAGCCGCTCAGCGGGTTGGCGCGCATCTCGTGGTCGACGCACTTCCTGATGGCTATGAAACGGTGGTAACGGGTCGTGGCCGTTCGCTGTCCACCGGCCAGCGTCAACTGATCGCCCTCGCTCGGGCCGCGCTGGTTGATCCACAGGTTCTACTTCTTGATGAGGCGACGGCAAACCTCGATCTCGCCACGGAGGTGCGCGTGCAGGCGGCAATGGGACTGCTCGCGGGCGATCGCACCACGATCCTGATCGCGCACCGCCTCGACACCGCACGACGCGCTGATCGCATCATTGTGATGGAGCACGGCCGGATCGTCGAGAGCGGCACGCACGACGCGTTGGTCGCGTTGGGTGGAACCTACGGCGCCCTGTGGGCCGCCGTCGCCCGCTGAAACGGACCGCTCCCGGTTTATGTCCACGTTTGCGGCGATCCTTCCGGTTTATGTCCACGTTTGAGCATGCATGCGGTGCGAAATGTGGACATAAACCTGACGGCGAGGTTGCAGAATAGGGACATGTCATCTGTTGACGAGTCGGGCAGCGGGGCAGCAGACACCGGGGCGGACCACAAAGCGGCCCACCAGAAAACCGTGGCCCTCGGAGTGCTCGACTGTACGCTGGACCGGGCGCTGTGGACGCACGAGGCGCACCTGGACTTCGCCGCCGGCATACTGCGTCTGTTCGGGGCCGAAGCGTCGATGCACGTGTCCCGCTCGGCGATTCAGAAATACAACGAAGTGTCGAACTGTGCGAACACTGATAGCGGCGGCTACCACGAAACGCTCACCGCGTACTTCTGCGCAGCTGTCGCGTTCATTGTGGGCCCCCTGGCTCCGGGGCAGCGACTCTCGGACCATCCCTTGCTTTCACGCAATGCGCCGCTCACGTTCTGGGAGCGAGAATCGCTGTTCTCGGTGGCTGCTCGTCGCGGTTGGGTGCCACCTCAGCGGCCGCTTCCGTTTGCTCTCCCGTTCGCGCTGAACTGAGAACGGGACCGGAGAACCAACGTGTCAGCCGGCGACGAACGCTTCGACCCGCGTGACCGAAACGACCCGTACCGAATGGTCCGATGCTATTATCGGGATTCATTTCCGTTCGAACAGATGCGACCCTTGGCACGGATACGCGCACGGTGGTCGCAGTCAGAGCCGCCGAAACTTCCGGGATGGGGCGACTTCTTTCTCGGATCGGGCCACGATCCAAAATCCACAGTAATGAGCTCAACTATGCACAATCAAGCCGAGGGAAATGTTGACAAGATCGTGCGCGATCGCTTCTTTCCCGGCGTGATCAATGGATTGTTCGTCGAGGTAGGCGCGGCGCGGCCGGACTACCTGTCCGTCGGCGCGCTGTTTCGTTCGCTCGGCTGGACCGTTATCTCCATTGAACCAAACCCCGCGTATGCCGAACTGCACAAGAAGTTGGGCTACGAGGTGTTGCCGTACGCATGTGGAGACCATGACGAAGACAACGTCGACTTCAGCGTCGTGGATTCACACGGCGCGGCCTATGAGGGTGGCGAGGTCAGCTTTGAGTCCTTCTCCTCGCTCGCGATCAAAGACTCATATGCCAAGCTAAAGCCGAATCTCGACGTAACGAAGATCAAGGTAAAGCTGCGCCGGTTGGACACGATCCTCGAGGAACACGCGCCGAACGTTGAGGCCATCGACATCGTCTCGGTCGATGTTGAGGGGTGGGAAATCGAGGTTTTGACAGGGCTCACTTTTGAACGTTTCCGCCCAAAAGTTCTGATCGTCGAGAATCTTTTCTCCGAGCGCTCCTATCGTGCTTTTTTGCACACCAAAGGCTATGCCCTGTGGAGAACGCTCAAACCCAATGAGGTCTATGTTCGTCGCGACTTGATTCGAGTGCGGGAAACGGTTGGCAGCTTTTTCCGGATCCGCCGACCGTAGCCTGCAAGCGCGGGCTGAGCTGACGCCCGGCGCCGTCATCCGCTGAAATGTGGCCTCAGCCGACCGCGAACGCTTCGGCCCGCGTGACCGAAACGACCCGCACGGGATGGGTCAGGCCACGGACATCGATGAGACCGATGTCTTCTTTCTCGATGTCGACTCCGAGTGCCGACGCAACCGCTTCGGTGACGAGCGTCTGTCCGGCGTGTGCGTCGTTGCACAGTCGACTGGCGAGGTTGACGGGCATGCCGATGTAGTCGTCGGCTTCGAAGAGGATGACCATGCCCGATGCAACTCCCGCCCGTAGGTTGAGCGGAAACTCCATCGTCTGCAACCGACCGGCTATGGAGAGGATCGCCTGCACGACGGGTGCGGTGTCGACGCATACGAACATTGCGCCGTCGCCCAACCATTTGTCGACGCGCACACCGTGGTAGCTGGCGAGTTCGCGGACAACGAGCCGGAAGTCGGCGAGGGCCACGACCGCCGCAGCATCGCCGTGGGTATCGACGAACGCCGTAAAGCCCGAGATGTCGACGAACCCGAAGGTCCGATCTACTCTGGTGACGGTATTCGGACTCATGACCCTATCCAATGTAACAACTCGGTCGCCTTACGATTAATCCTTTGCCTGCGACGCCTGGCACACCAGCTATCGGCCGTTTCTCGCGAAATCGTTAGCAAACCGGCGAATTACGTCGGCTTCCCACAGAATTACGTGCCGTGGGCAAGCGCCATGGTCATACAGACGCTGTTTGGACTGTCGGGGTACTCGCCGAATGGCGGGCACGGAGCGAAGCCGACACTGGCGTACAGCGTCCGGGCGGGTTCGAACGTGGCCATGGTGCCTGTCTCCAGCGGAGCATGCCTGGATTACGTTGTCGTTCGTCGCTACTCGACGAGTCGGTCTCGAAGCGCGCAGTTGACCCGCTGACGTTCCAGATGTTGGACGACGGACTTGCTGGTTGAGGCGAGCGGAGCCCCGGTCCCGGTGGTGAAGAACGATGCACAGCGGGCCGCTGACGCCGGGTCGACGAGGGTCACAATGCCTTCGACGAGTCGGGGCATTGAATTGCTCGGGAACCGGCGGACGATCTTGTCCCAGTTCTTTTCGACGAATGTCCAGGCGGTGGGCCCGATGATCGGATGGCCGACCATTTGGCCGAGAAGGTAAGGCGCATCCTGGGTCCGGACTTCGTCGGTCAGGCACGCCTCGAGTGTCCGGTCGACAAGTTCGGCATCGTGGAAGAGTCCCCGGCTGAAGAGGTAGCGGCGCTGTTCCTGAGGCGTCGGTGCCTGGGAAGACGCTTCTACGTAGACGTCGTAGCGGTGTGCATCACCGGTGTGCGCACCGATCGAGATGATCGACGGGGCGACGTCGGGGTCGATGTTCGAGTCGTGCGACAGCACACCGCTGAGTTGGGCGTTGGCTATTTCCGCATATTCCGGGTCCGCCGCCATGATCCCGAGAGCGGCAATAAGTTGACCACGCAGCTCCTTGGTCTGTGGGTCTTCGTTAACGGCCGGCTTCCAGCCGAGTTCGGCGGCAATCGGCCGGAGCAGGGCCCGCACCCGGATCCGGATCGCGTCGGCCCGTTCAATCGGAGAGAAGTACACGAGGGTCCGGAGTCCGCCGATGATCTGTGCCCATACGTTTGGGTCGCGCTCGGCACCGAACGATTCAGCTAGCGCAATGAACCCTTCGGGTCGGTTTTGACCCGCCATGACATTGGCCCAGAAGTCGGAGACGAGTTGGAACCGTTCGGCGGCGGCGAGTTCTGAGACGCAGGCCCGCAGCGTCGCCATCAAGTTGGTGTCGTAGGCCGATCGGTAGAACCCGTGACCACCGCTGTTGAGCACCACGGTGGACGTTTCGAGCGGAACGTCGATGCATACAGGTTCGGGACCGAGAAGAACGCGCCGGGTCGACCCCGGGCCGTCTGCCGTCGTGGTGCGGTAGAGCACCGGCACCTGCCATGTGGTGTTGGCCGTCGGGGGAAGGTAGGTGAAAGGCTTCTGGGACAGGGTGAGCGTTGTGCCGTCCAACGACGCGTGAACCACGGGGTAGCCACCCTGGAAAATCCAGCCGTCCATCGTTGAACGCACCGGTTCGTTGGTGACCAATTCGATCGCGTCCCACAGGTCGGTCGTCTCGGCGTTGGCAAAACTATGCGCACGTAGATATTCCCGGACGCCGTCGCGAAAACGGTCCTCCCCGAGGTACTGCTCAAGCATCCGAACGACCGACGCACCCTTTTCGTAGGTCAACACGTCGAACATGCCTTCGGCATCTGATGGGGAGACGACGGGAAACTCGATGGCTCGCGTTGTCAGCAGTGCATCGACGTCTTGGGCCATGGAACGGTAGCGGGAGAACGAGGTCCAGCGGTCCCACTCCGGACGGAACTTCGCGGAGCAGGAGATTTCTGCGAAGGTCGCAAATGCTTCGTTGAGCCACAACCCGTTCCACCATGACATGGTGACGAGGTCACCGAACCACATGTGGGCGATCTCGTGCGCGATTACATCGGCCGCCGTCTGCAGATCGGACTTCGCGGCCACGTTTTCGTCGACGAGCAGCAAAGCCTCTCGAAACGTTACGGCACCGAGATTCTCCATCGCCCCGAATGCGAAGTCGGGTGTGGCGATAAGGTCCAACTTGGTTCCCGGGTACGGAATGCCGTACCACCGCTGGAAGTAGCGGAGCGCGAACGCTCCCGCCTCCAACGCAAAACCCGACTGATGAAGGGTCCCGGGCCGAGCGATGACCCGAAGCGGAACACCGTCGACATCAACCGGGTCCGTCGCTTCGAGTTCTCCAACGACGAACGCAACAAGGTACGTGGACATACGAGGGGTGTCGGCAAAGTGGATGCTGCGTTTCCCGCTCGGTAGGACCGTGGAGCCGATCTCGTGCATGTTGGAGACCGCCAGGAGACCGTCGTCCACGATCAGGGTGACACCGAAGACCGCCTTGCAATCGGGCTCGTCCCAGCACGGGAAGGCTCGCCGGGCGTCGGTCGCTTCCATCTGGGTCGTGGCGATGACTTTCGTCGAACCGTCAGCGGCTTCGTAGGTGCTTGCGTAGAAGCCGACGAGCTTGTCGTTGAGCTTCCCGCCGAATTGCACGTGCAGGGTCGCGGTCCCCGGTCGAAGTGTCCGTTCGAGCGCGAAGCTGACCCGTGTGAATTCCTCGTCGAGGGTCGGTGAAGCATCCATCCGGATCCCGTCGGCGTCTACCACCCAGGCCTTGTGGACCACGAGATCGGCCGCATTGCACACGATCGTGGCGAGCGACTCGGTAACCTCGACAGTGATAGCCACGGAGCCGACAAAGTCGCGACGGCCCAGGTCGGGGTTCAGCGTGAGGTCGTAACGGCTGGGCAGCGCGGTGCGCGGAAGCCGATGGGGATTCGCTGAGGTCTGGGTCACCCGTTCAGTGTACGAGCGGGCACACACGCGCAGAACCGTCACGGTCCGAGGGCGCTCGCCCCTGCGAACCCGCAGGACCGTCGCCGGTTGTCGCAGGAGCGGAACCGTCACGGTCGATCGGTTATGGCTCGGTACCTTCAACAGGAAATTGGGTCTTCGGAACTACTGACGGACGGCTCAGTGCCCTGTACGCTCTGCAAAGGTGACGAGCAATTCGACCTCCGGTGCCCATTCCTCGGCTTCCCACGCGCTGCCTGTCGGCGGCCTCGTGACCATCGGTCACGCTATCGTCGACGTTCTCGGCCAGGTCGATGACCCGTATCTTGAGGACCACGGACTCGTCAAAGGGTCGATGGAGCTGATCGACGCCGGCCGTGCGGTGCCGCTCTACGCCTCGATGGCTGAAGCTCAGGCCAGGCGCGACGACATCCTGTTGCAGATTTCGGGTGGATCTGCCGCAAACACGGCGGTCGTAGCGGCGATGCTGGGGGCGCCCACAGCTTTTCTCGGAAAGGTCCGTGACGATGAGCTCGGCCACGTCTTCGCGCACGATCTGGCTGAAGTGGGTGTCTCGTTTCCGACCGTGATGGCCGACATCAACACGACGCCGACCGGGCGCTGTCTCATCCACGTGACGCCCGATGCCGAACGGACGATGTGCACGTATCTCGGAGCCGCCCGCGGCCTACGCGTTCCCGATATGCGTGCCGACGTGTTGGCTGCAGCGAAGGTCACCTACGTCGAGGGCTATCTGTGGGACGAGATAAACGCCCACGAAGCACTGGAGTTGGCGATTCAGACCGTGCGCAACGCATCGCAGCGGTTCTCGTTCACCCTGTCGGACTCGTTCCTGGTCGACCGGTTTCGTGACCAGTTCCACGTCATGATTCCGGAGAAGGTCGATATCCTCTTCGCCAACGAACATGAGCTTTGCTCCATGTTCGAGACCGACAACTTCGACAGGGCGGTCAAGCTCGTTTCCCCCATGTGCGAGATCACCACGGTCACACGTGGGCCGAAGGGCTCGATCGTGATTCACAGGGGTGAGGTCATAGCGGTCGACGCTCATCCGGTCGAGCGGGTTGTCGATACCACCGGGGCCGGCGACGCCTATGCCGGTGGATTCCTCGCCGGTTTCACAAGTGGCGCCACCCTGGAGCGCTGTGCAGACCTCGGCAATCTGGCCGCTGCGGAGGTCATTTCACGTTTGGGCGCGCGCCCGAGCGACGATCTTCTCCAGCACTCCATGGTGGAGCGGTAGCTGCGACGCCCGGGCGCTGGAGTGATTCGGGCGCTCTGACAGCGCCAAAATCACTCCGGAGACAAACGCACCCCGGACTTACAGAACGCCGAGACTGGCGTAGAGCGGGTGACGGCTCAGCAGTTCCGCACATCTGCCGCGCGTCGCTTCGATGACCTTCGGGTCGAGCGCAAACTTGGCCAACGATGGGCCACTGGAAGCCTGGGTCGGCTCGGCTGCGTGCAACACCGAGGCGATGATGTCGGCCACCTCGTCCATGTCAGACGTATCAAGCCCGATGGTGGTGAGCGCGGGCGTGCCGAGACGCACGCCACTCGTGTACCAGGCTCCGTTGGGGTCGTTGGGGATCGAGTTCCGGTTGACGATGATCCCGCTCACTTCAAGCGCCGTTTCGGCTTGACGGCCCGTGAGTCCGAAACCGCGTGTATCCGCGACCACGAGGTGGTTGTCGGTGCCACCCGTGACGAGGCGGGCACCTCTTTTCACCAGGCCCTCGGCGAGTGCGTTCGCGTTGTCTACGATCCGCTTGGCGTAGTCGACGAACGAAGGCTGGCGAGCCTCGGCGAACGCCACAGCCTTCGCCGCCATCATGTTCGCGATCGGACCACCGAGCACCATTGGGCATCCCTTGTCGACGAACTCGGCCAGTTCCTTCGTGCACAGCACCATGCCACCTCGAGGACCGCGAAGCGATTTGTGGGTCGTAGTGGTGACGATGTGGGCGAATGGCACCGGATCGAAGTCGCCGGTCATCTGTTTGCCCGCCACGAGGCCGGCGAAATGCGCCATGTCGACCATGAATGTCGCTCCGATCTCGTCGGCGATCTCACGCATCTTGGCGAAGTTGACCTTGCGGGGGTAGGCGCTGTAGCCCGCGATCACTATGAGCGGCTTGAACTCCTGCGCCAGCTGACGAACCTTGTCGTAGTCGAGCAACTCCGTGTCGGGATTGACGCCGTAGTTCTTCTGGGAAAATAGCTTTCCCGAAATGTTGGGTCGGAAGCCATGGGTCAGGTGACCGCCTGCGTCGAGGGACATACCGATCATGCGCTGGTCACCGAAGTGCTTTCGCAGCGTCTCCCAGTCGGCGTCGGACAGATCGTTGATGTGCTTGGCAGCATGCTCGACGAGATACGGCGCCTCGACCCGGTGGGCCAGAATCGACCAGAACGCAACCAGGTTGGCGTCGATACCCGAATGGGGCTGCACGTAGGCGTGGTCGGCTCCGAACAGTGCCCGGGCATGCTCGGCCGCTTTTGTCTCGACCTGGTCGATGTACTCGCATCCGGCGTAAAAGCGGTGGCCGGGTACTCCTTCGGCGTATTTGTCGCTCAGCCAGTTGCCCATCGCAAGCATGACCGCCGGGGACGCGTAGTTCTCGCTTGCGATCAGCTTCAACTGGCTGCGCTGGTTGCCGAGTTCGTCACGGATCAGCCCGGCGATCGTCGGCTCGCTTCGGGCGATGACCTTCAGCGCCGCCTGGAATGCGGTGCGCTCGTCGGACGCGGCGCCTTCGTAGGGAGCGGTGATGTAGGCCGTGGTATCGCGGGCTGCCGCGTCGGTGACAAGTTCACTGGTTTCAAGATTCGACATAATCCCAAACTACCTGCCTGCCGTCAGCTCAGGTTTGTCATGGTGTTGAAGCCTCGAAGAAGCCGGCCTTCTGTATCGTGCCCTGGTCGCCGAGCTGATCGCCATGGTCGGAAGTGACGATCGCGATCGTGTCGTCCCACTCGCCGCGGTCCGTCACCGCAACGACACTTGGGCGAACCACGCTTCGTCGGGCCGCGCACTGCGTAACCACGACACCCCTGATCCGTGACGAAGGTGCTGACCGAATGCTCGACCGGATGGCTTTCGTCCCTACGGTGCGTCGGAGGAGCCGATGGAACGCGTCGCGTTCGAGGGTGGTGACTTGGCCTGAGGTGGTTGTGGTGGTGTGTTGGTTGAAGGTGTTGTATCCGAACGCGTTGTATCCGAACGCTCGTGTTCCGATTGCCTCGGTGCGGTTGAGCGTGTCGTGGGTGACTGCGGTGCCGGATGCCCCGCCAATCGAGGTGAGCCGATCGGCGTTGTCGTAACAGAACGCGGTGACGGTCCCGTTCAAGGTTTTCGAGACCCGGTTCCCGTTCTTCCCCGCGTTGATGTCGCGACACGACACCGTCCCGAATGAGTACGACATGGTTGACCGGTCGCCGGGATAGCGGCAGTGAGGCGACCCGTATTGTCGTACGTGAACGCGTTCACACCCGGGGACTGATCAGCCCCATCTATCAACTGGTCAACCACCCGCCCCGACCGTGACACGACGCTCTCATCGGATGCGAGCAGGCGCCGGCTTGGGATACGCCTTTGCGCCAATCAAGCTTGTTTGGCCGTCCCGCAGCGTCGTAACCAACAAACAGGGAGAACACGTTCCCGTAGTTGATCGAGGCGAGTTCACCGTCAGACTGATACGACAAGGTAGACGCCAAGTTCCGTTCACAGAAGACGTCACCGCATCCATCATGCTGTATACGGCAACGCCAGCACAAGGCCGGTGAAGCTCGCGGAATGGGCACAAGACCACCAGCTAGCTGACACCCAAGGACTTCCCATGCCCCTCGGCGACAGCGCCGCATGTCGGTAGGAATGTCTATCTTGCACTAGACGTTGTGTCTAGTCTAGAATAGACTGCATGAGTGAAGAAACGCGAGTTGATCAGAGCGTTGAGGGACCTCGCAGTAACGCACGACGTCACGCTCGAACTGGTTCGGGAGGGAGCGAACCACGAGATTTGGGCGATCGGGTCACTTCAGTTCCCGATCGGCCGTCACGCCGAGATACCCGAACAGACCGCACGCGGAACGATTCGCGCAGCTCGAAACTATCTGGAAAACCCGTGAGGAAGACCTACAACGTCGTTGCGGAGCGTGACGGCGCGTGGTGGGCGATCGAAGTCACCCGCGGACTCCCAAAAAACCGTGTCGTGTTCACTCAAGCACGTCGAATCAACGACATTGAGGCCATGGCGCGCGACGCCATCGCACTCCTCCTGCAGGTTGCGCCGGACAGCTTCGATGTCGCTATCCAACATCGCCTCCCGACCGGACTGCAAGAACACCTCGACCTGTACACGCGGGCCGAAGAACTCGACACCGTGGTGCGCGCCGAATCCGCCGACGCCCGAAGCCGCGCAGCAGCCGGACTTGTCGCCGCTGGACTCACACTCCGAGAAACCGGGAACCTCCTCGGCGTCTCGTTCCAACGCGTCAAACAACTCGTCGACCGGGCACCCGACCACTTACCTGTCGACCCGCTTCAACGAGTAAACGAACGACTCGTACCCCGCTGACGGACGGCGAAGGTCGTGAATGTGATCAGATTTCCGTATGACTAATTGGGGAGACTGCCAGCGTGGATTTAGTGTTCAGCGATCGTTGGAAGTGTGTGGCGTTTTGCGCTCGAGTGCCCGGGCCCGTTGTCGGCAGAGAAAGCGAATCGGATTGTTCGGGCGTTCGTTGCGTGAGCGTTCTCCAACGGAACCTACTTGGCGGAGCCCTATGGGAACCGGATCGGGCGATCAAGAAACTGCGCAGGTAATCGACCTCCTCGTCCCGGCGGGGAATTGGTATCGGACTGCTAACGGAACTGCGCAAGGAGGTCGAACCGGGGCGGCACCCGCTAACACGCCCCCTTACGAAACCCCAGCTCAGACACCATTTCCCATCCCCCGCCAGCACCAGAAAAAGGCACCTGGCGGTTTCATGCCCGCGGGCTGGCATCCAGTCATCGTTTGGACCTGCGGCGGGGAAAGAGCACAAGGCCCAGGCCCAGGAGCAGTGCGGCGAATGCGAATTGGCTAATTCTGCGGGTGTTTGCGCCGGTGAGGGCCAGTTCGGCGGTGTCGTCGGGTTGCCCTTCCCCATTTCCGCTGACTCTCGCGAAAGGGTCCGGTTCAGGGGCGGGCGGGATCTGCGCGAGCTGCTGTGGGGTGAAGAGTGTGGTGGTAGGCGAGTCGAGGGCCAATACCGGACTCGTGCCGCTGGTGGCTTCCGCGGTGGTGGCTTCCGTCGTGGTACTCGTCGTTGCTCCGATCGTCGCGCCGGCCGCTGGCGGCGTCAGGATGATGATCCCGCCCTGGTAGAACCCGGCGTCGACAAACCGCCTGTGCTCGCCGGGGGAAAGCGGAGGGAGCGGTCCGGTGGTGTAATCCTCGGAGCGCAGGTCGGAATCGAGCTTGTCGTCGCCGACATTACGGGGTGACGGGCTCAGGCCCGGTGGCCGGCCGAAGCCAACCCGGTAGACCCCATCGCCGTAGCCGGGCCAGGTCGGGAGTAGATCGCCGAACGTGTAGCGGCCGTCGAGGTCGGTCGCGGTGACGGCGACGACGTTGCCGCTGCCGTCGAAGAGTGTGATTGTGATGCCGGAGACGCCGAGTTCGGTCGGGCCCTGCTTTCCGTCACCGTCGTCCTTCCACACGAACCCGGAGACCTTCGCATACGCCGGGCGAACCGGCGTGTCAGCCCGGCCGACGTTGTTCGCGAACTCGAACTCCGTCGACGTGGTCTTGACGGTGGCGGTGTTCGAGATGGTTGTTCCGGCCGGGCCGGCCACGTTTGCCTTCAGCGTGATCGGAGCGAGGCTGGCACCGGCGGCCAGGGTCGGCGTCGCCGCCGCGTACGTGCACGAGAGCGCGGTCGCCGTGGTCGCGCTGCAGTCCCAACCGGGTCCGCTCGCCGACACGGGACCTGCGAGTCCGGTTGGGATCGGGTCCGTCACCGTGATGGTCCCGTTGTCGTTGGTGCGGCCGACGTTCAAAACCGTGAGCTGATACTCGGCCGTCTCGACCGCGGGAGTAATGGGCGCGACGAACACCTTGGCCATGGCCACCTTGGCGAGTGTGAGATCGATCGCCACGAGTCCGGCGTCGAGGCCGGTTCCGACCTGGCCGGATGTCAGCGTGATGGATCCCGACTGGCCGGTCACCGGGTTGGCGTCTGAGTCCGTCGCGACCGGGCCGGAGTTGGCCGTGGTGAACGTGGCTCCGTTCGGCGCGGTGAACCGTACCGAGTACGTGCCCGGAACGAGACCGGTGAACCCATATGCGCCCAAGGCATTCGTGTTCGTGCTTGCCACGATTGCACCGGCCGGGTCGAGCAGGGCGACGCTCACGCCGCCTGCAGCACTTGAGGTGAATCCGCTGCCGGAGGTTGGGACGTCGCCTGACTGGCCGTCGGCGTTGAGGTCCCACCAGGCCCGTCCCTCCAGCGATGCGAGGATGCCCACGCCGATGGGCAGGTTCGCCGACGAGTTGTTGTTGGTGATGGTCGACTCGGCGGACGATGTCGCGACGGAGGCCCTGTTCAGCACGGCACCCGAAACGAGATTCACAGTGGTGTGGACGAGGATCGGCTGGGCCGATGTACCGGCGGCCAAGGTCGGGGTTGCCGCGGTTCGAAGGCAGGTCAGCGTTTTCGTCGGGCCGTCGAAACTACAGACCCACGATGGATCGGTGCCGGTGGTGTCAACGAATGTGAGGCCGCTCGGGATGACATCGGTGACGGTGATGGTTCCGTTGTCGTTCGTACGACCGACGTTGGCGACGCGCAGTTCGTACGTGGCGGTCGCGTCTTTCGTGCCCAACGCCGGAGGGACCGGGGCCGGCGAGGTAAGCGCTTTGGCGATGGTCTCATCGACCTGGATGAAGCCGGCGTCGACGTCGGTGACAATCGTATTTGTACCTATCGTTATTGGTGCGGTGACCCCGGTCGAGGGATCGGGATCGGAGTTCGTCGCCGACGTGCCCGCTCCGGTGGCGGTGAACGCGGTCCCGGATGGGGTGACAATGGTGACGGTGTAGACGCCGCTCGCCAAACCGTCAAACCGGTACGCCCCGGTGCCGTCGGTGGTGGTGGAGGCCACGACGCTCCCCACCGCATTGACGAGGTTCACGACGACTCCGCCGTAGGCTGGTTCGCCGATGCCCTGGGAGCCGGTTCCGCTGACGTCGAGCCAGGTCTGGCCCGAGATCGACGACGTCGATGAGCCCACGATCGGGGTCGTCACCTGAGCTGAATTGTTGGTGAGGTTCGACTCGCTTGACGTCGTGGAAACGGTTGCCCGGTTGACGATGCTGCCACTGGTTGCGCTGACCGTGAATGTGATCCGAACGGTGTCGGCCAACGCCCCCGGAGCTACCGGGCCGGCGTGGGCGCAGCTGACCGACGAGACGGTTCCGGTGGGTGGCACCGGTGCACAGATCCAGTTCGTCCCGCTGGCTGACACGAACGTGAGGCCGGCAGGAACAACGTCGGTCACGGTGATGGTCCCCGGATCGGTCGATCCCCCGACGTTCGTGACGGTGAGGTCGTAGGCGACCGTGTCGCCGTTGAGCAGCGTTGAACCAACCGGGAGCACGCGCGCTTTCGTGATTGTTTCATCGACCTCGGCGATTCCCGCGTCGACGTTGGTCTTGTTGTCGCCGGCCGACAAGGTGACGGTGCCGGTGACGCCGGTTGTGTGGTCCGCGTTCGAGTCGTTGGGAACGGTCTGATCCCCCGTGGTGACGGAGGTACCCGTGAAGCCGGCTCCGACCGGAGGAGTGAACCTGACCGAATACGTCGCCGGTGCCAGGCCCGTGAAAAGGTAGGTCCCATCTGAAGCCGTCGTCGTCGTGATGGCCTGACTATTCGCGTCGAGGAACGGGATACCGAATGCATCGAGAAGGGTAACGGTGACCCCGGCGCGAACCGGTTCACCACTTTCAAGGGTGCCATCGCCGTCGGTGTCATTCCACGCCCGACCGCCGAGTGAGGCGGGACGATCGATGTTGACCGGGGTCTGGGTCGATGCCGTGTTGTTGCGCAGGTCGGTGTCGCCGGACGTCGTAGCGACGGAAGCCTGGTTGGTGACTACGCCGTTCTTGGCGTTGACCGTAGCCGCCACGCTGATTTTCGGGGCGGACGAACCGGCGGACAGAGGACCGGGACGCGTGCAGCGAACGCGACGCGTCGGGGTCGTCTCGACCGCGCAGTTCCAACTGGAACCGGAAGCCGAATTGAGGGTGAGACCCACCGGTTCGTTGTCGGTGACGGTGAGCGTACCGTTGTCGGTGGAGACACCGGCGTTGGTTACGGTGAGTTCATACGTGGCCGAACCATTGGTCGTGAGGATGTTCGACGCCGGGGTCACGAGGCGCTTCACTATCGATTCGTCGACCGACGTGAAGCCGACGTCGATGTGCCGTACATCGGTGTTGGCGGCCAACGTGAACGACGGCGAGTTGCCGGTTGAGTTGGCATCTGAGCCGTTCAGTGACGTGGGGTCGGGTTCGCCCGAGGGGGTGGTGAAGCCGCTTCCGGTGGGAGCGAGGAAACGTATGCGGTAGGGGCCCGGCGCCACCGCGCTGAACACGTATGAACCGTCGGGTCCTGTGGTTTGGGTAGCGACGGTGTTGCCATTCGCATCGAGGAGTTGGACGGCGACTCCGGCGCGCACGGTTTCACCCGATGACGGGCTCGCGGTGTCATTCGTGCCATCACCGTTGGAGTCATTCCACGCGATACCGCCGACGGTGCCGCGCGGCGCCAGGGCCAGCGGCGTGGACACGGTTGCGGTGTTGTTCGAGTCGGAGGTCTCGGGCGTGGTTGTGGTGACGCGCGCAACGTTTGAGAAAAAGGTCGCAGTTGACGCAGTGGCAACCGAAACGTTGATCTTGATCGGTGGTGTTGTGGTGTCGTGCACCATCGTTGTCCCGTTCCACGTGCAGCTGAGTGTGTGATTGGGGATGTCGAACAGACACGTCCATGCTGTGGCGTTGGTCGCCGCGAACGATTCGAACGTCAGCCCGGCGGGGAGCGCGTCAGTTACGGTGACTACACCCGGATCGTCGGTCGCGCCGACGTTGCGAACACGAAGTTCGTACACGCCGAAGCCCGGTGAGGTGAACGCGGTTGGACCGGTCTTGGTAATCGTCTCGTCGACCGAGAGGAATCCCGAATCGACGTTTGCTGTCGTCAGGCCGGCGACGACGGCTATGGGTGAGGTCTTTCCGTTGGTGGCGAGTGAGGCGTTTGAGTCACCGCTCGCCGTCGACGGATCACCGGTGGTCACGGCGTTGACGGTGAAGGTGGCGCCGCTCGGAGCTGTGAACTGTACGACATACGAACCGGCGGGCCGGCCACTGAAGGAATAGCTGCCGTCGGCTGCGGTGGTTGTCGTGAGCGGGTTGTTGCCCGGATCGAGTATGGGATCGCCGGCGGCGTCGAGCAGTTTCACGGTCACACCCGCAATCGCCCGGTCAGTAGGTTCGCGGGTACCGTTCGCATCGACATCGAGCCAGGCCGAACCGGTGAGTTCTGCGGTCTTGGCTCGTACCGGTAGGTCGAGGCGGGCCACGTTGTTTCCGTTGTCAGTTTCGGTGGAGGTCGTTACGACGTCGGCCGTGTTCGGTACGTTGGCCGGTGCGGTCGCAGTGACCATCACCTTCACGTCGATTGGTGGTGTGGATGATCCCGCATCGAGTGGGCCCGGGCGCGTGCAGCGCACGGTTCGCCTCGAGGCGTCGTATCCGCAATTCCAACCGGTGCCGCCGACCGAGGTGTAGTTCACTCCGCTTGGCAGTGCGTCGGTCACGGTGATGGTGCCCGGGTCGGCCGTGGTACCCATGTTTGCGACGGTGAGCCGGTAGGTGGCCGGCGCCCCCGACGTGAGTACCGACGCGTTCGGGATCAGGGCCTTGGTGATCGTTTCATCGACGTTGATCAGCCCGGCATCGACGTTGTTCACGTCATCAGTTGTATCCGGCGTGGCCGTGATTGTGAGGGGAATGGTGCGGCCGGTAACGGCGTCGGCGTTGGAGTCCCCGGTCAAACTAAGGTCACCGGAGGTGGAGCCCGTTGTAAATCCGGATCCGGAGGGGCGACCGAAGGCGATCGTATAGCTCCCGCTAACTATGCCGTTGAATTGATATGCGCCCGCAATATCGGTCGTGGTGACGGCAATGACCTGCGCAGACGCGTCGTACAGAGTTGCCGTCACACCATCGACTCGGGCTTCGGTCGGCGTGCTTCGTCCATCGCCGTTCGCGTCGGTCCACACCACACCACGAACCGCGGCGGTGGCGAGTGACCCGATGGGGTTGGTGATGGTCGACGAATTGTTCTGCAAATCGATTTCGTGCGATTCACTGAGAACCCGGGCGGTGTTGGTGACAGCTCCCGCGGTTGCGGTGACCAACGTGGAAAGAACGATCACCGGCGCCGCCACTCCGGCCGCAAGCGGACCGGGTCGGGTGCACGTGAGAAGTCTTGAGCTAGCCAGGTAGGTGCAGGCCCAGCCCGGTCCGGTGGCGCTGAGGTACGACAGACCGATCGGCAGGGTGTCAACGACCGTGAGCGCCGCCGTTGGATCATTCGTCAGGCCCGCGTTGCGAACCGTGAGGTGGTACACAGCGTTCGTTCCGGTGTCAAGCGAACCGGAGGCGGGTGCGGCGAGCGACTTCACAATGGTCTCGTCGATGTCGATCAATCCGGCGTCGACGTTCGTGGTGGTTGTCCCTGCGGTCACAGTGAACATGCCGGTGCGACCCGTGTCGGTCGCCGCGTCGGACGTGTTCGCTGTCGTCGACGGGTTGGCTGCGCCGTTGAATGTGGTGAATTCAGTGTCGCTCGGGTTCACGAACCGGACCCGGTACGACGCTGGAGTGAGAGCGCCGAACACGTATGTGCCCGCACCATCGGTCGTCGTGGTTGCCGCAACCGTGCCGGTCGAGTCGATGAGTTGAACGGTCACCCCCTGGGCGCGGGGTTCGCCCCCGCCCCGCGAGCCGTTGCCATCGGCATCGTTCCATACGACACCGGTAACGGACCCTACCGTCGAGCCGCTACCGCCTACGGGAGCGGCGACCGACGAGATGTTGTTCGTTGTCATCGTTTCCTGCGATGTCGTCGCCACGGAAGCCTGGTTGATGACCACCCCGCTCGTAGCGCCGACTTTTGCCGTGATTGTGATGGTGGGCAGGGTCGCGCCGGCAGCGAGTGTGGGTGAGGCGGCGGGCCGGGTGCACGACACCGTGGTGGCGATCGTCGCGCTGCAGTCCCATCCTGCGCCGCTGGTGGTAACCGGTACGACGAGTCCGGTGGGAAGTTGGTCGGACACGGTGATGACGCCCCGGTCGTCGGTCGTACCGAGGTTCGACACGGTCAATGTGTAGGTCGCCGTTCCGCCAGCTACAAGCGGACTCGCGGCGAGTTGTTTGACGATCACCAGATCACGGCTCAGGAACCCGGCATCGAGCCCCGGTGGGTTTGGCCCGATGCCATTCTTGTTTTCGCCGCCGACCAGGGTGATGGTGCCCGTCACACCGGAAGTCTCGCTGGCGTCTGAGTCTGTCGATCCCGGTCCGATGTTTGCCGTCGTGAACACGAAGCCCGAGGGTCGCGAGAACCGCACGCGGTACTGGCCGGCGGTCATGCCGGTAAAGACATAGTGGCCCGTCGGGTCGGTTACGGAGACGATCGGGTTTGCGGCGGTGTCAAGCACCACCGACCCGGCGGAGTCGAGCAGCGTGACCAGCACGCCATTGCGAGCGGATTCGCCTCCGGTCTGCTGACCATCCGCGTCGCGGTCGGTCCATGCGTATCCGCCGAATGCCGCGTAGATGCCGGGGTCGCCGCCGATCGGGCGACTCACCGACGCGGTGTTGTTGTTCGTCGTTGACTCCGGCGAGGTGGTGGCCACCCTCGCCTGGTTTGTCACGAGGCCGAGGATGCCCGTCACGGGAGCACTGACCTGAATGGCCGGCGAGTCGGTCACGGCCAGGGTCGGTGCCCCGGCGGCCAGAGTACAGGTGATCATCCGGTTCCCGGAGTTGTAAGCACAGGACCATGACGGAGGCGCAATGATCGTCGGTGTGCCGAGTTCCGTTGGGATGATGTCGGTAACGGTTACCGTGCCGATGTCGTCGCTCGGACCGAGGTTTCGGGCTTTGATCGAGTAGACGACCGTGTTGCCCGGGAGCAGGACGGCGGCCGACGGGGACAGGACGGTCTTGGCGACGGTCAGGTCGAGTGAGAACACACCTGCGTCGACGTTCGTTGCGTTCTGTCCGCCGGTAAGGGTGACATGGGGGGTGCGTCCGGTCGACGGAGACGCGTCGCTGTCGTTTGGTGCGGTCGGCGCGCCGATGCCTGTCGCCTGCGTCGTGAAGAACGATCCGACCGGTTTGATGAACTCCACAGCGTATGCACCGGGGGTTAGGTTTGTGAACAGGTATGCGCCGGTGCTGTCGGTCGTGGTCGTGGCGACCGCATCACCCGAACTGTTGAGTAGACGCACCAGTACGCCGGTCTTGGTTGGTTCGAGCCCACCGCGTTGCCCGTTTCGATCGTCGTCCTGGAAGGCCAGACCACCCAACGAGGCAGGCTGCATCACTACAATAGGTGTACTTACGGTGGAGGAGTTGTTCATCGTCAAGCCGGTCGCCGCATCGGAAGGTGAAGCCACCGTCGCCGTGTTGGCAATGCCGGGAGCGGTGACACCGCTGACGACGTCGAGATCGAGCCGGACCTTGGGGGCGGTCACGCCAGCTGCGAGCGGCCCGGGAATGGTGCACGAGATGGTACGTGTGCCTACGGTGTAGTTGCAGACCCAGCCGGAGCCGCTCATCTTCACTGCGGGTGCGAGGCCGTCGAGAGTGGCCGGCAGTACGTCAGTCACCGTGATGGGTCCGGGATCAGCCGTTCGGCCGAGGTTGCGGACCACGAGGTCGTACTGCACGGCACCCGGCGAGTTGACCCCGGCCGGACCGGTTTTGGCAATGGTGAGATCGGATTGGACATAGCCGGCATCGACGTTCGGCCTGTCTTCTCCAATGGCCAGAGGCTGTGCGTTTGTAAAGCCGGCCGAGTTGATGTCACTCACGTTTGCATCTGAACCCGGAGCCGCTACGGAGCCCGAAGGTGTGGTCGGCGCATGCCCGGTGGGTGTCGTGAACCCGAGCCGGTAACCGGCATCGGGTGCGAGCCCGGCGAACGCGTATCTGCCGTTGAGGTCGGAGGTCGTGGTGGCGACCACGATGTTGGCCGCATTGCGGAGGGTCACGGTAACGCTCGGAAGCGCCGGTTCGGCCGCGTCGCGACGTCCGTCGGCGTTGACGTCGAGCCAGGCCACGCCGTGAAGCGAAGCCGGCTGGGGTGTCACGTCGCCGGTGTCGGACTGCCCGCCCGGTGGGTTGGCCGGGTCGACGACCGGGTTCTCGTTCGACGAGAGAATCGCCGTGTTGACGAGCTTGTCGGTTCCGGTCGCGGTGATCTTCGTGTTCACCATGATCGTGTCGGTCGTTCCTCCGGCGAAGGCCGTCGGACTGTCGTTGTGTACACAGGTGAGTGTGCGGGTTCCGGCGACGAAGTTGCATGACCAGCTCGCGGATGTCCCCGAGGTGGAGACGAAGTCGAGCCCGTTGGGCAGTACGTCCGTCACCGTGGCGCCGGTTGCGGCGATGACACCGGAGTTCGTCACCTTGATCGTGAACGGAACATCACCACCCCCGGGAGCGAATGCGCCCTTTGGATTCTTGGTGATCTTCAGAACAGGGGTTTTGAAGATGGCTATCGCCGGGTCGTCAGGGCTGGTGTAGGGGTCCGAAGCCGGGGTGCCGCCCGGAGCGCCGGTTGCGTCGATCGAAGAGGCCCGGGCGAGGTTCGCGCTCGGAGCGTCGACATTCACGGAGGAGTCCGGCGTCGCCCGGATGCGTATGGTGAACGAGGCGCCCGGTGCGAGCGTGCGGGCGGTGAGCCAGGTGAGGGTCTGACCCGTGGCTACGGTGCCGGTGACGGTAGGTTCGCTCAGCGTTGGCGTCGACGGAATGGCAGTGGTTGAGCCGGCCTGGTACGCCCAGTTCTTCGGTAGCCGGTCCACCACCTTGATGTCGACGGCATCAGCACCGGCCGAGTGGTTGGTCACGACCAGTTGCCACGTTGACGGCGCGTTGACGGCAGCGCTCGCAACTTCCACGAACGTCCCGGGCGATTGCGTAAGTTCGATGGTCTTCGCCAGGTACGGAACCGGGAGGTACGGCGTGGTCGCTGCCGTCGAGGTGATGACGACGGGGATCGGTTCGGCCGCGGTGCCTGGATCGCGGGTCGCCACCGATGCGCCGAACAACCGGGTTATGGAAGCGGTGTTGCTGCGGATGGCCGTTGCTCCGGTCGCGTTCGCCGCGCCGAGAGCGGTCCCGGGCCGAACCTTAACCTGGTAGGTGATGCGTACCTTGTTCGCTGCGCCTATCTGAATCGGCCCGAGGAACTGCCAGGTCTGTTCGGCGCCCAAGTCGGCGGAACATCCCGAGGAGAACGGGAACACGGTGGAAGCCGACGAGGTCCCTGAGGCTGTGATGGTAGGTGTACCTACGGTTGTGTACCAGCTCGTGTCGGCCTGATCGTCGTTGACGCACACGTCGTACGCCACGCCCGGGCCGTCGTTGATCACATCAATTGTGTACGTCACGGTGTCATCGGGCTGCACGGTCGCCGACGAGACGGCTTTCACCACGCGCATCGAGGGGTGAACAACTTGGACGTTCGATATGGCTGACGTGGAGAAGCTTGCGTTGGAAGCGTTCTGCCAGGCGACGTTCGCGTTGTTCGTCATGTTGGTTGAGTTGGGTGTCATCGTGCCGGCGGCACGAAGAGTAAGGAAGTGCGCGGTGTACGTCAGCGTGATCACGCGGTCTGCACCGCTGGAAAGGGGCATTGGTGATGGCGTTACATCCCAACCGATCGTGGTGGTTCCCGGTCCGGCCATCGTCGGCGAAGCCGGGTTGGGCGCAACAAGGCAGGAGCCGGCCGACGGAACGCAGGCGCCGCTGACGCTGCCGTAACCATCGAAGGCGACGCCGTCAGGAAGCACATCGGTGACCCGGATCGACTTTGACTGGAGATCCTTCGGAACGGAGACCGTAAGCGTATATACGATTGCCTCGCCCGGCTTTCCCGGGCCGACCATGTTGTTCGCTTTGGTGATCGTCAGGCCGGGTGTGGTTACGGCATCGGAGACAAGAGCCGGGCCGATCACGGCGATGTCGGGATTGGTGGGATCGGTAGGCAGGGTCAGACCGGCCGCCGAAACGTTGTTCGTATAGGTCGTGGATACCCACGCGCTCGCTGAGTACGTGGTGGTGTAGGTCACTTCAACCGCGGCTGCGCCCGGGTTGATGGTGGCCAGTGCCGCTAGGGCAGTGCTGTCCCAGGTGATCGTGCGGAGACCGGAGTCCCATATGCCTCCGCTGGGAATGGGAAGGTTGGGATCGGTCCCGACCGGGACCGTGTCGACTATCACCACGTCGTGGATGGCGGAAACATTTGTCGCGCTCGGGTTCGTTGCCCTGATGCGGAACGTGATCGGGTTGTTGTGCGTAATCGGCGTGTCGTGCGATTTGGTAACGGTCAGGTTGGGTTTCACGACGGTGATGGTCGAGGTTGCCGTTACCGTCGGCTGCAGCAGGTTGCTGGCATTCGTCCAACGGAAGGAGGCGGTGTTGGTCTCGCTCGCGCTGCGGGGCTGGTTCTGGTTGACACGCGCCGTATACCGAAGCGTGAGGGTATGGGCCCCGGAGTTCGACGGTGATGTCGCGTCGAAGACCGGAATCGAGATTGTCTGTCCACTTATGGTTGGTGTGTTGAAGGCGGTGCTGGTGGTCGGCGTGGAGGCGGCCGGGGTGGTCGGAGTCAGGTCCAGGCCAACCGTTGCCGACGAGGCCGAGCCGTCGATTTCCGCCCAGGGGGCCGCTACTGCGAGGCCGCAGGTGCCGGCGCTTCCGTCGCAGATCTCGAGGCCGACCGGCACGACATCGTGAATGTCGGTGTTGTAGATACCGACACCGGCCGGTAGGGCGACCGAAACGACATAGTCGATCAACTCCCCGTTGGTGGCTTGTGACCCCGGGTTGTTTCCGGACTCGACGGTCCGGGTCAGTGCGGTCTTGGTGATGGCCGAGTTCGGCGCTTGAACCCACGAGCTGTCGGTCGACGGGTAGTCCGTGTGAACAATGCCGTTGAGGATGTCGTCGGCGATGGCATCCTGCGTCGGATCGATGTTGGCGTTTGGGATGAACGTCCAGTTCGGACCGGAGTTTGTAGTGGTCTGGTACCCGCGGATGCCGACGGTGTTGTCGAGGCGCTCGTTTGCGCCGAGACTGGGCATGGTCACCCTGTACGTGAGCTTTGGTGGGGTCTGTCGCGGGCCGAATGGCGCTGCCGTGCAATAGCCCGGATCTGCCGTAGACGGGAGCAGCGAACACGCGGGAACGGACACGGTCGCCGGCCACTTCACCCACACCTGGCCACCACCGTCGACTGAGCAGGACCCGGCGTTGCTGATGGATGACACCAGTCCGCAGGAGTTGATCTGGACCGGAAGCCGGTCCCAGGTCTCGGTGTTGACCGCATCGCGGTTGCCGGTGTTCTCGACGTCGACCCGGTACGTCACCAGATCACCGATCCCGACGTTGCCCCCATCGACGTTCGCGTTGGTCCCGTTGTCGGTGGTGACCGTGACCCCGCTTTCGATCGTCTGCACCCCTTTCACGGCACGGATCTGCGCTTCGAGAAACCCGACGTCTTGCAGGTCGCGTTCAGCGAAGACGTCGAGAAGGGTGTTCTGGTAGGCCAGTTTCGCCTGGTTCGAGATCACGTCGGCCGGAGCGGCGATGAGGGGATCGACGATCCGGCTCTTGAAGGTGTATTCGAAGACCTGCCCGCCGGTTGATACCGCCGGTGCTGAGGTCAGTGTCCATCGGAGCCATCCCGGGGATGACGCATCCGGTGGAGCGGTCCAGTTCAGCGACCATGTCCCGGCGGTGTGAAGCGGTGTCGTCGCCGCAGTTCCGGCGACGTAGATGTGCCCGAACGGAAGGAAGTCGTCGATGCCCACCGCTCCCGTGTCGTTGGTGACCGGGAACGTGGACCGGATGCGCCAACAGACGACATCGCCGGTGCCGTAGAACGGTGAAGAGCCACCGATCGGGACGTACGCGTTGTGGCTGTTGCTGAACGATGCGTCGTCGGTCGGGCACGCCCCCGACGAAGATGTCTTGGCGACCTGCTTGTCGAACGTCGCGCCCGGTGCTTCGGTGGACGCACC
>JANMZO010000405.1:0-4013 GCA_031383405.1 Acidimicrobiia bacterium
CGTAACCTTCGGCTTCTTCGACTTCGACGGTGACGCGGTCGTGGCCTTCTTCGACTTTGATGAGGTCGTCGCCGGAGTCTTCACGCCGTAGACCGCCGGTTCAGACCAGGAGGCAAAAAAGGCGAGTAGGACGACTACCACAAACAGATGCGCGAAACGCAGGCGCGTCGTGCGTTCAGAAACTCTGCGACTGCGGAACGGCACGGGCACCCCTTTCGGAAATCTTCGCCCCCGAAAGGAGGGCCACTGCGGCTATCTGCAAACGGTAGCCCAAGTTCATGAGAATTCAGTGGCTACCGTCTCATCGTTGAGGTCACCCAGGTGGACCCGGAGCTCTGGGGCGCGTCCTGACCCCACGCCGATGCATGTTCACCAAAGCCGGCTGATCAGGCCGTTGTATCCTGTGGTGATGCGTTTGTCTCGGGCGGGTCGGCCAGAAGCAAACGTCGCAAGTGCCGGTCGCCGTAACCGATCGGGATCGCGTCGTTACAGGACTGCTGCAAAAATCGTCGGCGCGCTTATTGCCTGTTCCGCGATCACCGCCCAAGCCCAAGCGGCCCCACCGGGCGCTGCCGCCATCCCGCCCGTGTCAACCGTAACGATCTCGCCAGCCAGCACCATCTTCGCTGAAGCAACCTCGGGCACGACACCATCGCTGCAAACCGCTGACACGTTGGCGCCGCCGTCCACGACCGTGGCCTCCGGGCCGATCCGTTGCGTTTCCCCGTTGACGCTCGACAAGCGAGATACCCGGTGGCTGGCGTCGAACCTGATCATGGTTGGCATACCCATTCGATCCGGCGCTCGCGCCCGTGCCCTGGTACAGAGGCACGAGATCGCGGGCATTCTCGTTCGCGGAGCACCTCGCGCTGCCGATGCCACGCTCCTTCGATCCATCCGCGATGCGCGTTCCGACATGCCGACGATCGTGGCCGTCGATGAGGAGGGCGGTCGCGTGCAGCATCTGGCCGTTGCGGTCGGAAAGCTCCCGAGCGCGAAGACAATGGCCGCAACGAGGAGCTCGCAACAAATACGCGCACTTATCAAAGCTCACGGCATCGCGATGAGGAAGTTGGGTTTCACGTTCGTGTTCGGACCTGTACTGGACCTGCAGTTCGGGCCGGACAAAGGCGGGGCGAACGGCATCGGCGACCGGGCCTTTTCCGCCGATCCAGCTGTCGTTACCGAATACGCGACCGCCTTTGCCCAGGGCATGCTCGATGCCGGCATCTACCCCGTCGTCAAACACTTCCCGGGTGGGGGCCGCGCCAACGGCGATCCCCACTACAAGGGAACGGTCTCACCATCCATCGAAGAACTCCGCGCGCTCGACCTGATACCTTTCGCGAATCTCGTGCGCACGCTGCCGATCGGTGTCATGACCGGCCATCAGCAGGTTCCCGGGCTCGATTCACTTCCGGCCTCACTCTCCCCCAAGGCCGTAGGCGGGGTACTCCGCAAGGAACTCGGCTTTAACGGACTGGCGATCACCGACTCACTGAGCATGTGGTCCATCGCCTTCAATTTCAACCGGATACAAGCAGCGACACTCGCCCTCAAGGCCGGCAACGACATTCTGCTGTTCGACGACGAACCCGACGTCGGCGAGATAATACGCGGACTTACCGATGCGATCGAGGCGGAACCGAAGTTGCGCCCGAGACTCGTAAACGCGGCGACCAACGTCTTGCGGGCGAAGGGAATCCCGCTGTGTGCCGGCGCACCAAGCGGGTTGCCGACATCGACGACTTCGGTCGCGGCTCCAACCGTAACGACAACCTTCTAGCGCAGATCATTTCCAGCCGGCAGTCCCTCTCGGCGTGCGCAGGTCGGCTACGCCGGCGAAGTTCGGGAACTTCGACATGGCGGCCCAAAGGTGATCACCGTAACTGAAGGGTTCAAACGGCGTGGCCCAGTCGGTCGGCAACGGCGTTATCACGGCGTCGACCCGTGGCTCGAAAAAGAAGGGAATCGAGAACCGGGTCCGCCCCTCGCTGACCACGCGGTGCGGGGTGGCCCGAATCCGTCCCTCGGTCCATCGCTCCAGCACACCTCCGAAATTCACGACCAGCTGATCCTCGACCGGCGGGACTTCAATCCACTCGCCGGATCGGGCCTTCACGGCCAGACCGGCAACGCCATGCTGACCAAGTAACGTCACAAAGCCCGAGTCGACGTGTTCTCCGCGTCGCGGCACTGCGGGATCGTAGCCGTCGAGTTTCACGGGACCCGACTCAGCGAACTCATAGCGCATGAGCCGCAGCGTCGAGATTCCTCCCGTGAACGCCGGGTCGAAAAACACCTCGGGCAATGCAAGACCTCGCGCGACCGAGCGCATGACGACGGCACCCAGGCGCTCCATCGCCAGGTAGTACCGAGCGGTCTCCGCCCTCCAGCCCGGCACCGATTCCTCCAGAGGAAACGGCGTTGCGCCAAGGAGCGGATCATCCATTTCGCGTGCACCGGCGGAGGAATCCGGATACGCAACATCGGGGCCCAGGTCATAGATGGACACTCCTTGCTCACCGTCTCGCGGATTCCAGCCCCGATACACATTGGGCTGAGCTGGGGCATAGAAGGAGCGCCACAGCTTCCGTTGCTCATCGTCGGAAATACGAAAGACCCGAAGCATCTGTTCTCGAAGGTTGTGACCGGTCGGAATCAGATCGGCCGAACCGGCAAGGCAGAAGAACCCGATTGATTCGGCAGCTTCCGCAATACGGCTGTCGGCCTCGTCTCGGCACAAACCGGGCCCGCCATACAACGACCGCACATCGATCACGGGAATCATCGCCAGGACTCTACCCCCAGAGAAACCGGTTGGGTCCGCCCGAAGATCGGCCCAGGTTTCCATCGACCGACCCCTATCGGCAATAGTGGGATCCGACCCTCCGGCGCACCGCACCAAGATCGATTTTCCATGACCACTGACCAGCCAACCCCTCAAACGTTCGATTTCGGACCGAACCTCGGCAACGACGACAACCCGAGTCCTTCCCGGAAGGCCCTACACCGCCTGGCCTATGGGCTGCGATCCCTGACCGACTCGATGGCCGGCACGAAGGCCCCGCAGGACGAGCTCAAGCGGGCAGCCGCCATCATCGAAGGGCTGGCCGCGCACGTTGCGAGCTTCGGCAGCAACCCCCGGCACTTCGGTTCGGCCGAGTCAGCCCTGGGCGATCTCGGTCAGGGCGACGATGCCCGGTTCTTCTTCCGCGACCACTCACCCGTCGCCGGTATCGGTAACCCGATCGCACCGCCCGTGAGCCTTCAGGTCGAGGGTCACGAGGTCATCGGAGCCTGCACGTACGGACGACCCTACGAGGGCCCCCCGGGCCATGTACACGGCGGGTGGATCGCCGCGGTCTTCGATGAACTGCTCGGTATGGCGCAGGCACTGTCCGGCTCGCCGGGCATGACTGCGAAACTCACGATCAACTACCGCAGGCCCACGCCGCTTCACCTGCCGATCCGCTACGTCGGCTGGATCGACCGGATCGAAGGTCGCAAGATCTTCACCGTGGCCAAGGCGTTTCGCACCGACACCGGAGAACTCCTGGATGAGGCGGAGGGCCTGTTCATCTCGATGAGCCTGCAGAACATCATGGGCCCCGCCGAACTGGTCTGGAGCAAGGCCGACACCGCTGAAGCAGCTGGAACGCACCCCGAAGTTCCACGCGCCTGACCCGGGCCGGAAATGCCGCTCAGGAACCTACGCGCGCATAGGTTTCATTACCTGTTCGACGAACCGGTCGATCGGCTCCAGTGCCTTCGGGTTGCCGAAGTCCATCACGAAATGGTGAACACCGAGTTCGGCCTTGTGTGACAGAAACTCCAGCAACTGCTCAGATTCCGAATCGGATTCCGGGAGGGCCTTCTCAATCGTCACGCTGACTTCAATCGAGTCGGGATCCCTACCGGCTTTCTCGGCCGAGGCCCGCACGATCGAACGACGACGGTTCCAGTCGTCATCTGTCCCTCGGGGACTGCCGTTCCACATGTCGGCCAACCGA
>JANMZO010000410.1:0-3385 GCA_031383405.1 Acidimicrobiia bacterium
CGCGCGCCCACGGTCGCCCTCGGCACGCGAGGTGGCGGGTGGTGCTGGCCCGCCATCGCCAGGAACGAGCGCCCCCGGCTTGTCGTCCATCGTCGCCCCTTTTTCACTGCGGCGACTGCCGCAGTGAACTAGGGCCGACGATGGACGACTCGCCGTGGGCGCTCGTTCCTGGCGATGGCTGGCCATCACCACCCGCCACCTCGCTTGCCGAGGGCGACCGTGGGCGCTCGATCCTGAGCGTGCCGATGACGGCGCCATCTGATGCTCTTGCACTGTCGGCCGAAACCTTCCCCGGCAACCGATCGCCCTTTCTGCCGGGTGGAGTCACCTTTGGTGATGAAGGAACTCGGCTAATCCTCTCAGAGAGCGCTGCTATCGGACCGCAGTACCAGTCCGGAGCGTTCGCCTCGAAGGGCGAATTCCGGTTCGGGCGATTCGAGGTGGAGCTGGTGGCAGCGCGGGGCGGCGGTGTCGTCACTGGCTTCTTTCTCCATCGGGGGTCCCCGCGACAGGAGATCGACATTGAGCTTCTCGGCGACGACCCGCAAACGATGCTCGTCAACGTCTATTTCAACTCCGGAGAGGACGGCTCAGTAGCCGACTTCGGGTACCGCGGTTCTCCCAGCCGGATCAGTCTCGGTTTCGATTGCACTGAGCGGTTCCATCACTACTGCATCGAATGGACGCCCCACCGCATCACGTGGGCCGTCGATGGGATGGTTGTACACAGCCGTGCGAGTTGGGACCCAACACCAATCCCACATCTGCCGATGCAAGTCCACGGAAACGTCTGGGCCCCACGATCCGAGACGTTCGCGGGCCGCCTCGACCAGTCGTGCTTGCCCTCGACCGCGACGTTTCGCAACCTCCACATCAGCGAATGGGCGCCGCCGTCGCCACCCTGTAAGTGAGTTCATTCGGCAATGCGTCGTTTGTGCTCAGAGCTAGCGGTCGTGGTCAGTGACGTTCAGCTCCATGTTGAAGTTGATGGTTCCTTGGGGAGAGTCGATGGTCAGCAGGTGCCATTTGAGGTTGAGGTCCGTTGCCCCGCCGTGGGCGGCTGTGCGTCGGAGTCGTGCGGGTTCATGGTTCCAGAGCCGGTGGATGGTTCCGTTGGCCTTCACGGTGACCGTGCCGTTGTTCGCAACGTTGATGATTGTGCAAGGGATCGGGGGGTTGTCGGGGTCTTGGTGTGCTTTGACCGCCTGGATGTAGTGCGGGTTGTGGCCGGGCAGGTAGCTGCTGCAGCGTCTGGCGACGCCATATGCCGACGTTGCGCATCTTCCCGACGCAGTAGCCAACGTCGCGGTGGGGATGCGGTATCTGGCGATGTCCTCGTCGGACATTGTCCTGCGGTGTCGGCCGAGCAGAAGGAATTCGTTGTGGACCACATCTCGGTGCCCGGGCTTTGGTGGAAGCGATTCCAGGTATTTAAGTTCCCCGGCATGGCTCGATGTCGGCTGGTCACCGACATCGACGGTACGCAACGCAGCGATGATCCGGCTTCGTGCCGGCGCGGCGCTGGTCGATCCGATCCAGGTGTCGCGTAGGACCGTCCAGCAGGCGTCGACCACCTCTGCTGTGGGCGGGGTGCCGAACCTCGCCGCGAGTGCGATGTCGGAATCACCGTGCAATCCGAGGAGGCGTTTCATGGCCAACCGGGTCCGGAGTGTCACGTTGTGCCACAAAAACGTGTCGACATCGTCGTTGAGCTGTGAGACCGGTGGAACCTGTGGCTGTTCTCGGCTACTCATCGGTTGGCGCTCCTATGGTCGGATTCTGGCGTCGGTCGGTCATGCACATGGCGTCAGTCGGTGTTGGTTGGGGTGGGGATGGTTCAGTGTTGGGGGCGGGATGTGTTCCAACGGGTTCCGGTCCATTCGGCGTGGTGTCCGTCGATGTCGGTGAACTCGCAGCCACCGGCATGTTCGGGGCACGGCTCCCATACGAGGTTCCAACCTTTTTGTTCCGCTCCAGGGGCGAGTGTCTCATCGGCGCGGATCTGGGCCACCCAGCCCTCGTCGTCGCAACACGGGCACAGGCGGACCCACTCGAAGAAACCCCCGTACACGGCCCCGAACGTTTCGACCGCAACGACGGCGGGGTCCGGGAAATAGGTGATGTCAAACCAATCGGCGATCCCTTCGCTGTCGCTCGACCAGCTCAGAGCGGCTTCGGGTGTGTACAGGCTTGCCGCTGAGACTGAACCGCCGTCCATACTGTCGGCCATCCACAGCGACGTTGACGAAAGCGGTACCGCCGCGGACTGGAATCCGAGCGGCACGATCCACCAACGGTCGGTTCCTTTCGTCCATCCCCACGACTCGGCGTTGATCAGGTTTCCGGTGTCGATCGGGTCGATCCCTTCGGGGTCCCCGCCGTCGTGGTCTTCGAAGATCTCGTCGAGATGTTCTTCAAGCTCGACGTTCGGTGCCAGTGCGACGAGCGCTTTGGCGTAACTGTTGAACGCTCCTTCGAACGAGACCGCGTCGCCAGTCCCGACCGGGATCACGGTGCTATTGGGAACGATCACCGTTGTTGTCCCGTTGGACATGGTCGCAACGATCTTCGTTCTGGCGTGACGAAAGCTGATCACCGCACTGCCCTGCCGGTGAAGCGTGGTGTCGGAGGGGTCCTCCAGCGGTGGCCGTTCACGCAACCGTGCGACGGGTTGTTCCGATCGACGAAACAACCACCGATCAGCAGTTCTCCCCGCTTGTACTCTTCGATCATCTCGTCGCCAGGGAACCCGTAACCGATCGGAAGAGCGGGGGACCCGCATGCCGGACAGCGATCGGCATCGCCGCCACTGACAAGGAGATGATCGACGCGGACCTCGACGGGTGGATCCTGTTCGTCGCTCATCGTGCCCTCACCACCATCGGGATCGAACGGGACTGCGGGGTTTCTTCAACGCGAAGCGTTGCAGATGACATGGGCTACTCCAGGGACCGTGGCCCAGCGGAAGCCAGGCCTGCTTTCCGACCCGTCGGATGACGGTTCGGCAGGTCTTCTTCCGGGGGCACCGTACGCAGGCGAACGGTTGCCGGATCATCAGCCGGAAGGCTTGCGATGATCCTCTGGACCTGTTTCCACACTACCGAACGAGGTCCGAGGAGTCAACAAACCGAGTGAATTCGTCTCGATCGAGCGAGCATCCGGCCTAGTACACACCCCTCAACTGCGGGATAACTCCGGCGACCACATGCGGGATAACTCCGGCGAACTACCCAACCCCTTTTGTGCATTCAGAGCGACGATCGTCTCCTGGAGTTCCTACATTGCTCTCCCATCTCGGTACCAGGAGAGGTCACGAAACAGCTGCACCAGTGCGACGACCAGCTGGTTTGACATTCGAAAGCATGTCTCCGATCCGGTCGGCAAT
>JANMZO010000163.1:0-2737 GCA_031383405.1 Acidimicrobiia bacterium
GCCTGCATCCTCGACGGGGTTTACACCCGCTATGCGTCGGGGGCGATGGGCAACGACGGCTACGAGTTCTCGGTCCTCGACGCTCAGGTCAACAACCTCGCGCAAACCGCAGCTTCGCTCTTGAATGGGCACACTGCATGACGTTTATCCCGATTCATCCCGGCGACGGGGTAGTGTCGGATTTCGCGCCTGAAGGTAGACAACGATGACCCATCCGCTCCTCACGTGGGAGAACGATCCCCCGGAGTCGCTCCGAGAACCTGTGTTGTTCGTCGCCCTCGATGGGTGGATCGACGCCGGATTCGGCGCGCAGACGGCGATGGGAACGCTCAAGGCCCAGATCCGGACGAACCGTCTGGTCTCCTTCGACACAGACGAACTGATCGATATGCGTGCGAGGCGGCCGACCATGACCCTCTTCAATGGAATCAACACGGGCCTCAAGTGGCCCCGCTTGCAGATCCGCCACGGGCGCGACCGGGCCGGACAGGACATTCTTGTGCTGACCGGACCCGAGCCCGACCACCGGTGGAAAGCTTTCCTGGCCGCGTTGACCGAGGTCGTCCAACAACTCGACGTACGGATGTGCGTGGGATTCGGAGCGTTTCCGGCACCAGCGCCACACACTCGACCGGTGACGTTGAGCACGACGGCCACCACGGCCGAATTGGCCGCGCAGGTCGGGTTCATCGAAGCCAGCTTCGAAATCCCCGGCGGCATGCAGGCTGCGGTGGAGCGGTCCTTCGCCGAGATCGACCGGCCGGCCGTCGGTATCTGGGCGCGCGTGCCCCACTACGCAGCGGCCATGCCCTACCCGGGCGCTGCGGCGGCCGTCCTCGACTGTGCCGCGCGACTCACCGGTCTCGTAATTGACACCGAAGACCTTCGACGCGCCGGGGCTCAGGCCATCACCCAGATCGAGGCTCTGGTGGCCGGAAACCCGGAGCACCTCGAGATGGTGCGCCAACTTGAAATGCAGGTCGACTCCGAGGTCAACATGCGTATCGGTCGACCCGAACCTGTCGATCTCGGGAAGCTGCCCAGCGGCGATGAACTGGCTGCCGAACTCGAGCAGTTTCTCCGCGAGCAATAGATTTCGCTGGCGTGCATACCCGGCTTTGCGCTCGCCACTTCGCTCGCCAACGCACCCACTCGTCGTCAACCCGTTAAGGAACCCATGTCAGCCGTCCCCGCTTCGTTTTCCGCATTCCTCGTCACCAAGAGGGTCGGCGAAGGCGATGCCACCCCGGGCACCCGCGGGGTCGGCGAACTCTCCGCTGCCGACCTTCCAGCCGGGGAGGTGACCGTTCGGGTGCACTGGTCGAGCGTCAACTTCAAAGACGCCCTGGCCAGCACGCCAGACGGCGGCGTCGCCCGGATCTCCCCTCTGGTGCCGGGAGTAGACGTCGGGGGCGAGGTTGTCGAGGTGAACGGCACCGCCGATTTTCGCGTCGGCGACCTGGTGATCGCTCACGGCTACGACATCGGAACCGGTCGCCACGGCGCGTACGCCGAGTACTGCCGACTCGCTGCGTCGACCGTCGTTCCGCTGCCTCCGGGCTTGACCCTTCGCCAGGCCATGGCCATCGGCACGGCCGGATTCACCGCGGCCCAGTCGGTTCACGCGCTCGAACGCCACGGCATCACCACGGGCGGCGGACCGGTTCTGGTGACCGGGGCGACGGGAGGGGTTGGCTCCGCGGCGCTCAGCATCCTGGCCCAGCGCGGCTACGAGGTCGTCGCGAGCACCGGCAAGGCCGGTGAGCACGAGTTTCTGAAGGGTCTCGGTGCATCGGAGGTCATCGACCGGACGGAGACCTCGGCGGAGAGCCAGCGCCCGCTGGAGAAGGAACGTTGGGCCGCCGCGGTCGACTGCGTGGGTGGTTCGACGCTCGCCTACGTGCTCCGGACGCTCAAACACAGCGGGGCCGTCGCAGCATCGGGTCTGACCGGCGGTTCCGGTCTCAACACCACGGTGCTCCCGTTCATACTTCGAAACGTCGCGCTGCTCGGAATCGACTCGGTGATGATCGACATGGAGCTGCGGCGGGCCATCTGGCATCGTTGTGCCACCGACCTCAGGCCGGCCGGCATCGACGACGAACTGGTCACCGAGATCGGCCTGGCGGAACTCGACGCCGCGCTCACGACGGTGATGGCCGGAGGCGCCCGCGGCCGTTACCTCGTGCGAGTCGGAGGGTAGGACTTGGCTAGCCCAAAATCGCGAATGCGCGGGAAAACCCGCTCCCAGCGCCGAAAATCCCGCATACTCGGCCGCTAGGTCAACCAACTCGGTCCCTGGTTCCCGGACGCGTTAAGGTTTCTTCCATGCTCGTAGACGGTGGAATCGGATTTGATTGGACCCGTTCTGGCGAAGGTGCGCGCCAGGCCGAACTCGACGGTTATGACGGGGCGTGGGCCGCCGAGACCAGCCACGACCCGTTCACGCTGTTGACTATGGCCGCGACATCAACCGAGAGGATCCAGCTCGGGACGAGCATTGCCGTCGCCTTCGCCCGCAACCCCATGACAACGGCCGTGCAGGCCAACGACATCCACTGGCTGTCGAAAGGTCGCATGGTGCTGGGCCTCGGCTCGCAGATCAAGCCGCACATCGAGAAGCGGTTCTCGATGCCGTGGAGTTCCCCGGCAGCGCGGATGCGCGAGTTCGTGCTCGCCATGCAGGCCATCTGGGACTGCTGGAACAACGGCACCAAACTCGCTTTCCGGGGCGAGT
>JANMZO010000431.1:0-13946 GCA_031383405.1 Acidimicrobiia bacterium
GGTGTCGTGGTTGCCGCTGTACCACGACATGGGTCTGGTGGGCTTCCTCTCCATCCCGATGACTCGTGGTGTGCAGTTGGTTCAGGCTGCGCCGCAAGACTTCCTGGCCCACCCTCGCGCCGGCAAGACCGCAGAGCACGCCGCACCAGAGCACGGCGATCACCCGGACCCGTTTCGCTGAAACACCGGAAGCCTCAAGGCTCGGCGCGTTGTAGCCCGCGGCCCGCAGACGAAGGCCGTAGCGCGTGCGGGTGACCACAAACGCCGACACCACAATCGCCACCACCGCGGACCAGTCGAGCAGCGTGTGACCCGACAGAATCGCCCGCACAATCGGAACTGAATCGAGAAACCCGACGTTCACCTTCGGCACGCCTTCGAAGTACGTGTCCGGCGAACTCGAGATTGCTCCCGCGACGTGGAAGATCTTACGGAGAAGAAACGTGGTCGCCCCGACCGCGGCCAGGTTGAGCGCGATACCGGTGACGAACTCGTCAGTCTGCAGCACGACGACAAAACCGATGTAGAGCAGAGCGAGCACCAGAGAAGCTCCGATTCCGCCGACGATCCCAAGCAACCACGTGTGACCGAAGTAGGAGCCCGCGACCGCGCCGAACGCGCCGCTCAACATCATGCCTTCCATCGCGATGTTGAAGATACCGGCACAGTATGTGTACATACCACCGAGAGCGGCGAGCACGAGAGGTGTGGTCGCCGAGATGCTTCCCGCAAGCACTCCGTCTATGGACCTGACAACCGCCATGGTCAGACCACAGGGGACAGGAGTGCGTCGATTTCCCGGGCCGTCGGTAAGGACGGTTGCGCACCCGGTTTCGTAGCCGCCAGGGCTCCCGACGCGTTGCCGCCTCGGACCGCATCGGCCGTACTACGACCCGCCGCGATTGCGACCGCAAAGGCGCCACAAAACGCATCGCCGGCCGCGGTGGTATCGGCGACTACGACCGGAAACGGGGGGACGGCTGTCGGCGAGTCGCCCGTCTGCGCGTCGACGTACACCGAGCCTTTTGCTCCGAGGGTCAGCACCACGGTCGGCACCCACATGCGCGCGGTTCGAAGACCCTCGCCTCGATCGTCGCAACCGGTCACGATCGCGAGCTCGTGCTCATTCACGATCAACACGTCGACCTCACGGAGGATGCCGGCATCGAGTGCCACCGCAGGAGCGGCGTTGAGGACGGTCCTCAGCCCGGCGGCCCGAGCCATACGCAATGCGGTTGCCACGGTGTCAAGTGGGCATTCGAGTTGGGTGAGAAGCACCGAGGCACCGTCGAACGCCCCCGCGTCGACAGCCTCATCGACATGAACCGGACGGATCTTGTGGTTTGCCCCGCTGACGACCACGATCGTGTTCTCGCCGAGATCATCAACGGTGATCAGCGCCAGGCCCGTCGGGTCATGCAAGCATGTGCCGACATGCGTGATGTCGACCCCGTCGTCGGCCAGGCCGTTGCGGAGACCGATCCCACGGTCGTCGTGACCCACCCTCGCTATCAGACGCACACTTCCGCCGGCGCGGGCCGCGGCAACGGCCTGATTCGCGCCCTTGCCGCCCGGATATTCAGCGACTCCGGATCCGATCAGCGTCTCACCCGGCTGGGGATGACGAGGCGAGCGGACGACGATATCGGTGTTGATGCTTCCTACGACGACGATCGCCCCGGTCATGTCACGACCGTATCGCGACCCGGGCCCCCAACCCGACTACGACTTCGGACCCGACCCTGAACGCGGTGGTTTGGCGGGTTCGCAGAACTGCTTCACCAGTCCTTCCATCGCCACCCCGAACAGCGTCCACGGGGCCGACGCGGTCTCGGTCAACGATCGCGGAGCATCCGACGCCGGCCGATCAATCCGCAGAACCCGTTCGGGAGCAAAGCGGTTGCTCAGTGCAAGCCCCTCCGCCAGAGCTCCGATAGCGAGAGCGAGTTGTTGGTACGAAAACGGCTGAGCCACGCGGTACCCGACGGCCGGAAGGCAGCATTCGAGAAACTCCTGTAGGGCAAGCGTGGCCTTTTCACGACCGTCCTGGATCGCCGGGCCCACGATCTCGTCGTCCTCCGTCGACGGCGTCGAGACCGTGAGCGCCCAGATCCCGACCCAGATCTGCCACGGACGCGACGCTTCGAGCGCCCGGATGTGCGCTTCCCCTGCGACGCGACAGATCTCGCTCAGAGCCACGGCTCTCGAGCCGGCCGTTCGGAGATCGGCGCTGTCGAGCACCGTTTGCGCGGCTACGCGGGTCGACGTCGCTTCACCATCGGGATAGGTGGCGGCCGCAGCCAGCAGGACGTCGGTCTGAAAGTCGGCCTGGGTCGCCCAAATCCGCTTGTAGACCGAAGCCGGGTTGATCGGCGAACCCCACGAACCCTCGGCCAGCGCGAATACCTCGGTAAACGTGACATGCTCGGCTCCGCCGTTCAAACCGCGTTTCCACAGCAGCGAGGTACCGGCCTCAAGCAGGACCGCCCGTAGTTCCTCCCTCGATCTCCGTTGTCCAGCGGCCATGACACAGCCTGCACATGCCCACTGGACAAATGCAACTTTCTATTGCAAACTCTTGCAAGTTTTTATTACAACCAAAGGAACCCATCGTGGCCAACCCAACCATCAACATCCCGAACGGCATGAGAAACCCGAATCCCAAACGAATTATCCCGGTGGTCGCGGTGATTCTGGTTGCGATTGTCGGGCTCAACGTCCTACGCGCCTCGTTCATCAGCGTCGATGCCAACGAGATCGGAATCGAGATCGTCCGGGGAAAAGTGCAGGGCACCCTCAATCCGGGATGGCATCTCATCTCGCCCATCGGCGGCAAAGTCTCCAAGTTTTCCACCCGACTCCAGCAGACCTCGATGCTCAGGACCGCCGGCGAAGGGGACCGGGCTGGCGATGATTCCATCGAAGTGGCATCGTCCGAAGGCGCCCGGATGAACGTCGATCTGACCATCGGCTATCGACTCAACAAAGCAGATGCCGTGCAGCTCTTCCGCACAATCAGGAGCGAGGAAGACCTTCGCGAACGCGTCGTGCGACCGGGGGTGCGATCGGTGATGCGTGATGTGTTCGCCCTCTACAAGGCCAAAGATGCAATTACTGGTTCGCGCGGCGAGATTCAAGGCATCGTGACGAGCCGGTTGAATGAAAAGTTCTCGAAGCAGGGCCTCACGATCGAGACTATCGACATCCGGGAGATCTACCTGCCTCCGACCATTCAGGAACAGGTCGACCAGTCAATCGCAGCTGAAGCAGCGAACCAGAAGGTCGCCATCCAACGGAAGCAGAAGGAAACTGAAGCCGAGACCGCCCGACTCGTCGCGGAGAAAGCCGCCGAGCAGGCTCGCATCGAAGCCAAGGGTAAGGCAGACGCTGCGATTATCACCGCCACGGGTGAGGCCGACGCGAACCGTAGGATTGCTGAGTCCCTCAGTCCGGGCCTCATCCAGCTGCGCCAAATCGAGGCCGTGTACAAGAACGGCAACCAGATCTACTTCCTCCCGCAGGGGGCAAGCCCGAACGTGTTCCTCACCCCGTCGAACAACCTCGGCACTCCATCTACTCCGACGGCCGCCCAGCAGAGCGCAGCGGCCGCCGCAACGACAACCGACACGACGATCGCTCCCTAACCTCGACTGTTCCCCTGGATGCGCTTTGGTGGCGGAGACCACCAAAGTGCATCGGCGGAGTAGGTCAGGCGGGGAAGGTCACTTCGATGTAGCCGTCGGGTTTACGCTTCCGGACCCGAAGCAGTTCGGGAACCGCGGTACCGATGTTCATGAGCCGCTTCTTCCAGCCGTATTTCTTGTTCAACAGCCCGTGAACATACGAACCGCTCGAATCGGGAAGTTCAACTGCATGGGCGGCGACCGTCGGGCCCGTGGGCTTTCCTTTGACATCGCAGGGTCCGATTTCCACGGAACTGCTGTTGCGGACCCGCTTCATTTTTCCGGCGTCGAGGTTCGAATAGATGTACAGCTTGCCGTTGTCGAGCGCGAACCAGACGGCGGTTGAAACGGACCGGCCATCGCGCTTGAAGGTCACCAGATTGACGTACTGGGCACGTGAAGCCCAGTCAGGAATCCACTCCACGTTGCCCTTCAGTCCTCAAGCCGGAGGGCGGAGATAAACGCCTCCTGCGGAACTTCGACGCGTCCGATCGATTTCATCTTCTTTTTGCCCTCTTTCTGCTTCTCGAGGAGTTTGCGCTTCCGGCTGATGTCGCCTCCGTAGCATTTGGCCAGAACGTCCTTTCGGCGGGCCTTCACGGTCTCTCGCGCAACGATCCGACCTCCGATCGCCGCTTGGATCGGCACGTCGAACATCTGGCGGGGAATCAGTTCCTTCAGCTTCGCGCACATCTTTCGACCGTAATCGTCGGCCTTGGAGCGGTGAATGATCGCCGAGAACGCGTCGACCGGAGCGGAATTAAGCAGGATGTCGAGCTTCACCAATTCGGATTCCCGGTACGAATCGGGCTCGTAGTCGAGTGAGGCGTAGCCCTTCGTTCGGCTCTTCAGCGAATCAAAGAAGTCGACCACGACCTCCGCGAGCGGAATCCGGTACTGCATCTCAACCCGTTCGGCCGAGAGGTACTCCATCTTCACCAGCTCGCCCCGACGGCCCTGGCACAGCTCCATGATCGTGCCCGTGTAATCGGTCGGCGTGAGGATGCTCGCCCGAAAATAGGGCTCCTCAATTCTTTCGATGTTCGACGACATCGGCATGTCGGCGGGGTTGTCTACGAGCATCGTCTCACCCATCGTCGTGTGCACACGGTATTCAACCGATGGGGCGGTCGCGATGAGCGCCAGATTGAACTCCCGCTCGAGCCGCTCACGGACGATCTCCATATGCAGAAGCCCGAGATAACCACAGCGGAACCCAAAACCGAGCGCACCCGAGGTTTCCGGTTCGTAGGTGATCGACGCGTCGTTGAGCTTCATCTTCTCAAGCGATTCACGCAGCAACGCAAAGTCGTCGCCGTCGATCGGGTACAAACCGCAGAACACCATCGGCTTGGGCTGCTTATAGCCGTCGAGGGGTTCCGTCGCCTGCTTGTGATAGCTCGTAATCGTCTCGCCGGAACGGGCTTCGCCGACGTCTTTGATCCCGCAGATCACGTAGCCCACCTCACCCGGGCCAAGCTCATCGACCGGCTTGTTGATAGGGGTTCGCACGCCGACCTCCTCGGCGTCGTAGCGGCCTTTGGCGTTCATGTAATACAGGTGATCGTTTGTGCGCATACGACCGTTCATGACACGCACCGCCGAAACCACGCCCCGGTAGGCGTCGTAGTACGAATCAAAGATCAGACCCTGCAACGGAGCATTGACATCGCCCTTCGGGGCGGGGATTCGCTCACACACCGCATCAAGGAGTTCGGGGACGCCGACACCGGTCTTAGCGGAGATACGAAGGATCGATTCAGCCGGAATTCCCAGTACTTTCTCGATCTCCGCCGCGTAGCGATCAGGATCGGCGGCTGGAAGGTCGATCTTGTTCAGACACGCCACGATCTCGAGATCGTTCTCGATCGCCAGGTAACAGTTGGCCAGCGTCTGCGCTTCGATGCCCTGCGCGGCGTCGACAACCAGCACCACTCCTTCGCAGGCCGCGAGACTGCGAGACACTTCGTACCCGAAGTCGACATGACCGGGCGTGTCGATCAAGTGGATGGTGTAACCCTTCCAGCTGACCCGGACATTCTGCGCCTTGATCGTGATACCGCGCTCACGCTCGATGTCCATGGAGTCCAGGTACTGGGCCCGCATGTCCCGTGCGTCGACCGCTCCCGTCAACTCCAGAATGCGGTCGCTCAAGGTCGACTTTCCGTGGTCGATGTGAGCGATGATTGACAGGTTGCGAATCGTTGAAATGTCCATGCGAACTTTGGGAAGGTAAACGGCTGCGGCTGCGCCCGAAGCCGCAATGCTACTGGCCTAACGTGGGGAAACCGCGACGCTGCGACCAGCTCGCCGCCCGTTCGGTCAACGCCCGATATGGCCTGTTCACACCGCGTGCCGCCGATCGCCGACCGAGTGCTACTCTTTCCTGCTCACTAATTCGAGGTAGGAAATCCCGTGGCAAACATCAAAAGCCAAAAGAAGCGCATTCTCACCAACGCCAAAGCGCAGGAGCGCAACAAGGCTGTCCGAAGCGAACTGAAGACTCGGATCAAGACCGCCGTGAAGGTTTCCACGGCTGAGCCTGGCACCGAGGCCAGCGTCGAAGCCCTCCGTCTGGCCATCAAACGACTCGACAAAGCCGCCGCCAAAGGCGTCATACACAAAAACCAGGCCGCGAACCGCAAGTCGAAGCTGGCGATCCGTGTCGCCAAGCTCACCGCCGGCTGAGCGCGCCGCACCACGCACTGCAGCGTTTGACCTGTGCAGCAGGTCGAACTCGCAAAAGCCTCCGGCTTCGGTCGGGGGTTTTTTGTTTTCGGCGACACCCCGTGGTTGCGGCGATGTCGGCGGCCGATCTTCCCCGATATGACTCGGGAACCGGGAGTTGATTGACTAGCCGGTATGGACTTCGCTATCCCCGCCGAAACACAAGCGCTTCTCGATGAACTCGATGCCTTCATCGAGGCCGAAATCAAGCCACTCGAAAACGAGAACGACAACATCCGGTTCTTCGACCACAGGCGCGAATGGGCCCGCACCGACTTCGAAGCCGGTGGCACGCCCAGGGAGGACTGGGAAGCGCTACTTCGCGAAATGCGGCGGCGCGCCGACAAGGCCGGGTACCTCAGGCTCGCCCTTCCGGTTGAGTTCGGCGGACGCGCCGCATCCAACCTGACGATGGCAATTATCCGCGAGCACTTCGCTTCCAAAGGCCTCGGCCTCCACAACGACCTGCAGAACGAAAGCTCCATCGTCGGCAACTTTCCTACCGTGCTCATGATGCGCGATCACGGGACCGACGCGCAGAAGGCCGAGTGGATGCCGGGATTTCTTGATGGCAGCAAGCGGCTTGCGTTCGGACTCACCGAACCGAACCACGGCTCCGACGCGACCTTCCTCGAAACCACCGCTGAACGCGACGGCGAAGAGTGGGTCATAAACGGCATGAAGCGCTGGAACTCGGGTTTGCACCATGCGACCCACGACATCATCTTCGCCCGCACCTCCGGCAACCCGGGTGACCCGGTCGGCATCAGTGCATTTCTCGTTCCGACCGACGCCCCTGGATTCAAGGTCGAGTTCTTCTGGTGGACGTTCAACATGCCGACCGACCACGCCGAGGTTTCCCTGACGGACGTGCGCGTTGGCCCCGAAGCGCTATTCGGCCGCGTCGACCATGGCCTCGACCTCGCCCAGCACTTCGTGCACGAAAACCGTATCCGTCAGGCGGCCTCGTCGCTCGGCGCTGCGCAGTTCTGCGTTGATGAAGCCGTCGCGTACGCCAATCAACGCGTTACCTGGGGAAAGAAGCTCTCGCAAAACCAGGGCATCCAGTTCCCCCTGGTCGAGTTGCATTCGGAAGCAGCCATGCTGCGCCAACTCATCCGGTACACGGCTTGGATGCTCGATCAGAAGCACCATATGGAGGTCACGCACCTCGTCGCGATGTGCAACTACCGGGCCAACCGTCTGGTCTGCGAAGCGGCCGATCGGGCCATGCAGACCTGCGGCGGCGTGGGCTACTCGCGTCACATGCCGTTCGAGCACATCTACCGTCACCACCGCCGCTACCGCATCACCGAGGGCGCTGAAGAGATTCAGATGCGCAAGGTTGCGCAGAACCTGTTCGGCTTCGGTCGGAAGTAGATCGGCCGACTCCTCCCCGCCCCGGATCGGCACCCCAAGCCATCGGGTTCGGTCGAAATCGGAGGCGCCGCCGAGCCGGCCCCCTTCATCGCCGACTGGCGGACAATCGCGTAAGCCGGGCAACCAGCAGTTCCATCACCGTTTCGCCGGGAAGGTCGCGAACCCCGCGCAGGTCCATGTCGGCTGTTGCGAGTAACGCGATCGCCCTGTGGATGTTGTCGCCGCCGAGTTTGCGGGCCTGTGTGAGCGCCTTCTTGGCGGGAAATGTACTTCCGGTCAAGCCCAGCATCGAAGCCGCCTCGTTCTCGTCGCGCGCGCCAGAACCGTCGAGCCTCAGCATCCGACCAAAGTGCGCCTGCAGCGACGCCATCAGCTGCAACGGGTGACGCTCCCCCGCTCCTAGATTTCGCCCGAGTTGGGAAAGCGCGGCAACGATATCGCCCCGGTCGATGGCGTCGGTAAGGTCCCACGGAGCGCCCGAGCCGGCGGAGCCCAGAAACGGCTCCAGATCGTCAGTGCCTAGTCGGGCCCCGTCGCCGTGAACAGCCGCCAGCACGGTAAGAATGCCATCGATACGGCTCAGGTCGTCGCCGAGGTGCTCGCCGAGTCGGTTGGCGGCCCTGGCGTCCAAACGGACCGGGCCACGGCTCAGGCGCTCCGTTAGCCAGGCCTGGCGGGCCTTCCCGGTCGGGACTCCGGTTTCGATCAGTTCGCCGGTCCTTTTCACCGCATCGAGTAGCTTGCGGCTGATCTGGCCACCTCCGCCGACGAGAATCAGCGTCGTCGTTGGACACGGTGCACTCAGATAGCTCAGAAGGGGTTCCACGTGGTCAGTCGTGAAGCGCCCGACTTCCCGGGCTACGACCACGCGTCGCGTCGTAAACATGGGAGGCGTTTGAGCCGCCTGCACCACGCCGGCCAGGTCGTAGTCTTCGGTCGCGAAATCGTCGAGGCCGAGCGAAAGATCTTCGCCACCGGAAGCCGCGTGGATGAGCTTTCGAACCTCGGCACCGCGAAGCGAGGGATCTTCGCCCCGCACCAGCAACACCGGAGAGACTGCGGGAGACGAGCTGCGAGCCATGTGGCCAGGCTACGCCGACCACCAAGCACCCAAAACAAATCCCCTCCTCCACAACCCGGGCTTCCGGAAAAGTGAAGGAAACCGTCGAGAAGGTGCCCCCTGCTTCACGGCGAGCGGCAATAGATCATCCACTGAAGTGAACCAAAATGCCCGTCGAAAACGGTGCCCCCTGCTTCAAGGCAAGCGGGCCACCTGCACATCGAGCCTCCCGCCCCCTACCGGAACGACACGGACCCGTAGATCTCCAATCATCGACTGCACGGGGCGGGCCACCCGGACCGAGGGTTTTACCCCGCCGGTCATGGCCGGATCACCCACAACGACGAGCCCGATCGATACCCGGGAGGCCAGAGCCCGGACGACCGCCGACTGCCCGCGACCACCGTTCGCCACGACGAGAGCTTCGATGGACGAGTAACGGTCGGCGCGGAGCGCGGCCAGCAATCGGCCCACGTCAACATCGCTCGTCAGGACCACAACGTGTGCGGAACGGGTAACCGTTCCCAAAATCCCGGGAGCCGACGAGACAGTCCAAACACGCGCCCCACGTTCAATGGTCCAACCACTCCGGACCGGAGCCCTCGTCGCAAGTGCCGTAATCGTCGGCCAGACCATCAACCCCGCCAGAGCCGCGCCCCACCAGCGTCCGCGATGATCCGCCGTCGAGCGGCACGTCAGCCATGTCACGAATCCGAAGAGGAACGTAGGCACAAGCCCGACCGACCCGAGCGGTAACCGTGCAGCGCTTCGGGCACTCCACGCCACGAATCCGATGATCACCGTCGTCGGTGCGTGCACCAACCGACTTGCAAAGCGCCCGAGCAACCCGGCCGGGAGACCGGCCGCGACCCCCCATCCCATGAGCGGTGCCGCTACGGGAACAACCACGATGTTGGCCAGCAGGGACACTACCGGGACCGATCCGAATGCCGGAATCATGATCACGCTTGCTCCACCCTGCGCCGCCAGCGTCGGCGCGACGACCGATCGGATGCGCTCCGGCAGTGGAAGCCGACGGGTCAACGGATCACTCCAAACGGCGAGGCCGGCGGTGGCGGCAACCGAAAGCGCAAATCCAACCGAGTAGCTGAGGAGCGGATCGATCACCACAAGCACGATGACAGCCATCGAAAGGACCCGAAGCCCCTTTTGGGGTCGGCCGAGACACCGGGCAATCGCGACCACGCCGGCCATCCAAACGGCTCGGAGGACGGAGGGTTCGAACCGTGTCACGGTGGCGAAGACCACCAACACACCGATCGTCGTGATCAAGCGCGGTCGTCTACGCAGCCGGCGCATGGCGGGCTCGAACACCGCCAGCGTGAACGCGACGTTTTGACCGGAGACGACCAACAGATGACTCAACCCCGACGCTCGAAAGTCGTCGATCAACTCCGGCGGCTGATCGCGATCGTCGCCGAGGAGGAAACCGGCGAAAAGCCCCCGCTGGGAACGGGGCAGCACACTGCCGCTGCGGAGAAGTACAGACCGGATCGAGTCAGCGATGCGATAGAGCCCGGGCGTTTGCCCTTCGGCGTCGACCCGTAAGATTGCCGTCGCTGTGAGTCGCCCGGAGATGTGCCGGCTCAGGAGCCACGGGTTGACCGGGGAATCGAGCGCACGAAGGCGCCCACGGACCCGAAGCCGGTGACCCGCCGACAACCCGGCCACGGTCTGGGCAGGCGACCCCGATGCACGCAGTTGGAGACGCTTGCCCGATACCCGCACGTCAACCGATACACCCGCCTTCTCCAGTGTGGGATCGGTGAGCAGTGCCACGTCGAAGCTGTTCTGCCGCCTCAACTCGAGTGGCAAACGTAGGCCCCGCTCGGCTCGGTCGGCCAATAGCGAGCAACCCAAAAAAAGCACGACCGAAGCCACAATCGTGAAAGGCCGCGCATCGCCCGGGAGCACCAACGAAAGCACCAGGGCGCAGCCGAGAACAATGAAAAGCGGCAACGGACGTGAGATGAAGCTCCAGTCACCTCGCGCACCGGCAAGAGCGGCGACGGCAATACCGGCCACGGCCCGGTCGCCCGGCGGCCGCTTGATCCACGATGCCGACCGCCAGGCGGATGTCCGGCCTGATCGCCGAGCCATCGTCTGGGACCCGAACAGTCCTTGCACGGACGCAGGACCCGGTGACGGGTTCACAGCCTGACCTTCGATCTGATCGCCGCCAGTTTGGCTTCGCCGATCCCACGAACGTTGAGAAGTTCTCCGATACTGCGGAACCTCTGATGGGCAACGCGGTATTCGACGATGGCCGCGGCGGTGGCCGGCCCGACGCCCGGCAACGCGTCGAGTTGCTCGACGGTTGCGGTGTTTAGGCTCACGACAGTTGCGGCGTCTCCCGCCTTAGCGCCACTTGAGCTTCCGCCGCCACCCGAGACCGCGCCCGAAGCGGCGCCCGTAACCGCTGGCGCAATGTCCGCTGGGGCAACCGACGGGATCGGTTGCCCCCGGATCGGCACCCACACACGCTGTCCGTCGGCGAGAGGTGCTGCGAGGTTCAAAATGTCGGTCTGGGCATCGGGATTCACACCCCCGGCTGCGGCCAGAAGGTCATCGACACGAGCGCCCAGCGCAAAGACGTAAACCCCTGGCCGCCGGAACGCTCCAGCCGCATGAACCGCTATGAGAACCACAGTTGTGCTCGTCGTTGGACCCGGGACCGACGTGATAATCGGGAGCTCGGCGACCGCCCGTAACGGTCCGGCCGCCGTTGTTCGAGTAGCCGACGATCCGGCCGCAAACGATCGCGTCGGGTTGGCGCTCAGACCACGGTCGGGTCCCACCCTTCTCGCCGCACCGAACCCGAACACAAGACCAAGCACAAGACCGAGTCCGGCCGCCACCACGGCCGCAACGACCGTCGAGGACAGTCGTACCCGCAATAACGAAACCCGATCGTCGGGTGGGTCACGGTGCAACTCCGAACCTGTAGACCGGTCAGGGCCGCGACCTGGATGGGGTTCGGCCGACGCGGACGGTTCACGAAGCCTCGCCCGAACTCTGATCCGGAAACGCAGAATCCACGACGCGACCCGATCTCGGGTCCTGTCGATCCAGGAGTCGCGCACGAGCGGACGTTGGAACGCCATTGACACCTCCTAAAATCACCCTCGGAGCCGGCGCCCTCCGCCGCCTTCGACGACATAACGCAGGTCGGTTCGAGCGGATGCAACGGTTGCCCGTCGGGTAACGGCGCGGAACTGGTCGAACGCCACGGAACCCCAGAACTCGGCATCAGAAAAGTTCTGCTGTGAACGACGTTGCGGGTTCTTCTGCCGAAAAGTACACGACCGCGTAACTACAACGAAGGGAAGGCTCCGAGTGTACGGATGCATCGGTCGAATTGGCGGGAGTCGAAACGCGTGAGCACCGCTCTCGCGTGCCGCGAAAAGGCTTGCGGGGCGTAGGCAACCGTACGACGTGCCGCCCGGATGCTCAGGAGGGCGACGAAACCGAACTCACGGAGGTCGAGCTTTCGACGGTCAGCGTTCGGGCGAGCCAACGGGCTTCGATCTCAAAGGGGACACGACGGTACGCGGAGTGATGGTCGTAACCGCGGATTCGGCTCGTCAGGTACGACCCGACGTAACTCAACAGAAACCGCGCCACACCCTCGCGACGCCATTGCCCAACGTGCACGCGTTCGTGGCGCAACAGTTCGTCGAAACTCGGCGAGGCGACGGCTTCGGCTCGGACGATAACGAGCGACCCGAGCGTGATACCGACCGCATTGCGTGGAACCGGGCCGCCGATCCAAAGCCAATAGTCTTCGTTGCGAACCGGTCTGGCCAAGCGATTCACCCCCGTGGTCTAGCTCTCGGAAAACAAAGGTTGAGCAGCGCACGATCGTAGTCGATCAGAAAAGTCCGTCGTAGTCGATCAGAAAAGTCCGTCGTACTCGATCAGAAAAGTCCGTCGTAGTCGATCGGAAAAGTCCCACATTCAGGTGGGCTCGAATTGCCCGTCGTAACGAACGCCCTTGTGGGTCACCAACATCCTCCGCCCAGACTCGTGCCGGGTCAACGCCCCGTCATCTTCGAAGCCAAAACTGCCAATCAGAACAATTGGGCGGTGAGCTTGCGCCGCAGGGCCGGAACGCGAGGGTCATCGACCATCAACTCCAACAGATCGACGTAGCGCTGGCGCGCTGACTCATCGGCCTTTACCGTCGGAAGCAACGTTTCGAGTTCGGCGATGACCTCCTGCGCCGAATCGGCGGGCGTGCCGATCCGGGCGAGCGCGGCAACTCGGGTGACTTCGCCGGTTTCCGGTATACGCGCGAGAAGCGCCAGCGCCGCCTCGGCTTCGCCGTCCGTGACCAGGCGCTCCGCCAATGCCACCACCCCGCGGGCATTGCCCGGTTCAAGGGCCAGGGCCTGCTCAAGCAGGTCGCGTCGCCCGAGCGCCAGACCTTGGTCGATCAAGGTATCGGCCTCGCTCTTTTCGGGGGCGAACTTCGACACCCACGCCTTGATCTGCGATTCAGGGATCGCGCCCACGAATGAATCGACGACCTTGCGGTCCTTGATCGCGAACACGGCTGGAATCGACTGGACCTGGAAAGCCTGGGAAATTCGCGGGTTCTCGTCGACATTGACCTTCACGAGGATGACCCGACCCTCGGTGGCATCGACCGCCCTCTCGATCAGCGGGCCGAGGGTGCGGCAGGGACCGCACCACGGAGCCCACAGGTCGACCACCACGGGCACTTCGGCCGACTTAGCGACCACTTCCGCGTCGAACGTTGCATCGGTGACGTCTACATAAGCCATATGGTCTCCAATCCTATGTGGCCGTAGGACGCGAGATCACACACGGTCCAACCCGTTCCGGACGGGATCGTCGACTTCGGCTTTCGCCAATTAGGGTGGACACGTATGGCTGATGCAACGCTGACCCACGCTGACCCGCCCGGAATTCGAGTCGCCGAGGTAACCGCCTGGTGTGAAGCGAACATCCCGGGTTGCCGGGGGCCACTTCGATTCAGCCTCGTGGCCGGTGGCCGCTCGAACCTCACGTACCGGGTCGACGACGCAGCCGCAAACGCGTTCGTCCTTCGC
>JANMZO010000167.1:0-1942 GCA_031383405.1 Acidimicrobiia bacterium
GATGGGAATCGTTTACCGTGCAGTCCACCCGCTCATCGGGCGCTCAGTCGCGGTGAAGGTCTTGAGGCCAACCTTCGCGTCGGATCCCGAGCAGATGTCCCGCTTCCTCAAGGAGGCGCAGTCGGTAGCAGCGATCAAGCACCGCGGAATCATCGACATCATCGGCTTCGGAAAGGTCCCCGCGCCCGATGGCCGACAGTACATGGTGATGGAGTTTCTAGACGGCGAATCGCTCGAGGCGGTGATGGCACGCGACCGACAGATGTCGGCCAGCGAGGTCCTCGAGATCGCAGACGAGCTGCTCGACGCGCTGGCAGTGGCGCACCGGGTGGGAGTGATTCACCGCGATTTGAAGCCCGCGAATGTCTTCCTCAGTCGGCAAACCAACGGGCTGCGCTTCGTCAAACTGGTCGACTTCGGACTCGCCCGCGTAGCGAATCCCTCAGAGCTCGGCCGGTACAGCGGCAAGGCCTCGATGATGGCGGGAACACCTCAGTACGTGTCGCCCGAGCAGGCGAAGGGGCTGGCCGCCACGCCCCGAACCGACCTCTATTGCCTGGGGGTGATGTTGTTCGAGATGCTGACGGGCCGGCTTCCGTTCATCCACACGGGGCTGCTCGACTTGCTGAACGCGCATGTGAACGAGATCCCACCGCGCGTGTCGACGCTGGTCGATGGGGTCCCGGCTCCGCTCGATGAGCTCATCGCGCAGCTGTTGCTCAAAGCCCCTGTCCAGCGTCCGGGATCGGCCGACGTCGCCCGACAGCGGGTCCAGCAAATGCTCCGGCGCCTGAAAACGGACACGACCGGGATTGTGATCGTCCCGCCCGGCTTTCTACCGCCGTCACCTCACGACGAAAAGACGCAGCTCAACAGGTCGCCAACCACGGACAAGGCGCTGATGCTGGCTCCAACTCTGCCGTCGGAGTACCGACGGAAGGCGGCTGAAACGTCAGGGGAATTACCTGTACGATCTCGACCCCGCGGAATTCGTCCGGGTGCCATCGCGGCTTTGGTGATCGCCCTGGCGATTGCGGCGGCGGTCTACTTCTTTTCTCGTCCGCCGACGGTGCTTGTCACTCCAGCGGCCGTGCTTGTCAGCCCAGCGGTGCCCGTCGCGGCAGTCCCGATCGAGCAGACCAAGGCCCAGGTCGAACCGACCCCAATCGCGCCCGCCGACGTCGCGCCCGAGGTCCCGCCGCCGACGTTGCCGCTTGATGCCCCGAAGAAACCCACCAAAGTGGGTAAGCCCAAAGCCGCGGTAGTGCGGGCCGCAGCCGTCAAGCCGATTGCAAATCCACCGCCGCTTGCCGAGAAAGTGGAGGTTACCTTCGTCGCGGTGCGGCCGGGTGCGGCTAACACCCGGCCGGGAGCTGATTTCACCCTTGACGACAATCCAAAGGAGTACACGACACCCATGACTCTGAGGCTCGAACCGGGTCGACACCGCGTGCACGGTTCGTCGATAGGGGCCAACTCGGTCGAGCAGGACTTCACAGTCCCCTCCGGCCCTCCGATGACCGTCAAGATTCGGTTCGAGCCTTGATGCTCTCGATTCTGGTGACGAGCCTGCTCGCGCTTCCTGCTGCTGATGCGGTCAAAGCCGCCGACAACGCGATGGACGCAGCCGATTTCTTGGGGGCGCTGAAGCTCCTCGAGGGCCTCGACACCGGTTCGGCGACGCCTTTGGTTCTCGAGCGCGCCGCGTTGCTGCGCGCCGAGTGCCTGGTGACGCTGCAGCGGCCGGGGGAGGCCGACGCCGCCTACGCCGATGCGATCCGGGTGAATCCCAACGTTCAGCTCGGGGCAAGCGCTCCCGCCAAGCTCGTCGCCGCGCTCAATCGGGTGAAAGAGAAGCTGGTGGGAACGCTGAAGATCAGCTCGAATCTCAACGGAGCGATGGCGCTCGTCGACGGCTTGGAGAAGGGGGGGCTGGACGACG
>JANMZO010000445.1:0-30695 GCA_031383405.1 Acidimicrobiia bacterium
TGATCGCGTGCCGTCTGCGACTCCGGATCGCCGGCCAGCATCCGGGCCAACTCGGTAATCCGTTGCTCACGGTTAAGAACCATGGCCGTGGTGACCGTCACCCCGCCATCCCCAACGTTCTGGCCCTTCGCTCCCTTCGGCTTCTCCGCTTTCGGGTTGGCATCCGACTTCAGAACCTGCGTGTGATGATCGGCGCACGCCGCCACCTGCGGGAGATGGGTCACGACCATCACCTGACGACCGTGACCGAGATCAGCCAGAGCGTTTCCGACCGCCACCGCTGCCTGACCGCCGATTCCGGCGTCGACCTCATCGAAAATGAGCGTCTCGGGCGGATCGCCGTCGACCAGTTGGCGACCCTCGAGCAACGCAAGGCGAAGCGAGAGCATCACCCGGGCCAATTCACCGCCTGACACCACCTTGGCCAACGGCAACGGACCCGACCCCGGATTGGCCGCGAGGAGGAACAGCACCTCGCCGTCGCCATCGGTCGGAACATCGGCGACCTGGACCTCGATGCGGGCCTTCGGCATGGCCAGTTGGCGCAGACGCGACTCGACCGCGTTCGCCAGACCGGTGCACGCTTGCCGGCGCTTTTTGGTAACCCCTGCAGCCTCGGTTTCGACTTTTGTTATCGCCGCTTTCAACTGGGCGTCGATCGTCGCGGCGCGTTGATCGTGTTCGAGCAACCCGGTCAGGCGACCGCGGACCACGTCGCGGAACGCAAGCACCGAGGCCAGGTCATCGCCGTACTTACGTTGCAGCTCCTTCAAGAGCTGACGGCGCGAGCGCACTTCCTGTAGTCGCTTCGGGTCGTCGTCGATCGCTTCACCGATGCCGCGTACCTCAGACGTGAGATCCGCAAGTTCGCCGGCGACGTCGCGCAAGCGACGCACGATCGCCTCGTACGGTTTGCGACCGGTAAGTACGCGTATGGTTTCGCCGACCGCATCGCGAGCTCCGCTCTCCGCCGATAGCAGGTCTTCAGCCGTCGCGGCCGCTTCCTGATGGGCTTGCGCATCGGAGAGCAGATCTTCCTCAGCCTCGAGTGTCTTCTCCTCCCCGGGATCGTTGAGGTTGGCCGCTTCGAGTTCCGACAGTTGGAAGCGCACAAGGTCGAGCTCTCGCGCCCGGGCCCGCTCGTCTCCGCCGAAGCTCAGACGCTCCGCCTCAAGCGTACGTACACGGACGCGGGCGTCGTTCAGCGGCTTGACATCAATTCCACCGAAAGCATCAAGCGCTGCGCGTTGCGCCGAGGTGTGCAACAAGCTCTGGTGGGCGTGCTGGCTGTGCAGATCGACGAGGCCGGCACCCGTTTCGGCCAACACCGCTACGGGCACGGGGCGGCCATTTACATAGCCACGCGAACGACCCGAACGCGGCACAACCCTCGAAAGCACGATCTCATCGTCGCCGACGACGAACCGACCGTCGACGCGCGCTTCCTCGCTCCCGGACCGCACCATATGCGGCTCGGCGCGTCCACCCAGGAGCAATTCAATGGCACCTACGATCAGCGTCTTGCCAGCCCCCGTCTCACCGGTGAGGGCCGTCATCCCGTGGCCAAACTGGATGGCCACCCGTTCGATCACCCCGAGGTTCTCGACCACCAATTCAGCCAGCATCGCCGCCGCCGATCTCCAATGTCGCGTAGCGTTCGCGGCCCGGCATAACTGGACCGTTGAGCCCGAACTTCGCTTTGAGAATCGCGTGGAAGTCACGCTCACCGAAGGCAACCAAGCGGGCCGGGGAACTATTCCGTTCACATACGATTGACGAACCTTCTTCGAACGAGCCAGCATTGCGGCCATCGATGAACAGCGTCGCGTGGCGACTGTCGAGTACCTCGATTCGCACCTGCTCGGACCCGGCGAGCACCAGGCTCCGGTCAAACAACATGTGCGGCGACACGGGCACGACCACAATCGCTTGCATGAGCGGTGACACGATGGGACCGCGGGCCGAGAACGCGTAGGCTGTCGAACCGGTCGGTGTGGCAATGATCAGACCGTCGGTTGAGTAATCGAGGAAGTGCTCCCCGTTGAACGACACTCCGAGGCGCACCGTGGTGCCCGCCGAACTCTTTTCGAGCACCGCGTCGTTTAGCGCATAAAGCGTGCGGGTCGGGATCGAAAAGTCAGTTGGGTGTCCAACGCGCTCAAAGATCGAGATCTTCAAGATCATACGCTCTTCGACGACGAAGTCACCTTTCAGTACCGCGTCGAGACGGCCCGGCAACTCGGCCGGCAACAGGGTGGTCAGGTAGCCGAGATGCCCGACATTGACGCCAAGAACCGGCACACCGCTCCCATTGAGGAGATCCACCGTGCGCAGCATCGTGCCATCGCCACCCAGACTGAACGCCATCTCCATGCCGTCGGCGAAACCATCTTCGTCGTGGGCCCAGTCGTGCAGATCGGTATCTTCGGCATCGCTCCTCGGCACCCGGATCGAACACCCCCGTTCGGTCAGGTCAGTTATCAGCGACTTGGCCAGAGCGACAGCCTGAGGCCGCTTCAGATGGGGAACGATTCCGAACACGCGACGCACTGGGAACGGCACGGCCACCGGTTGAACGCTCACAGCAAACCCTCGCGCACTCGCGCTTCCTCGATTGCACCGGCCGTGGCATCGGCAATCGCCACCGGATCGGCCGGTCCGACGAGAGCGCACGGTTGGAAGTGGGCGACGAACTCGACGTTTCCGTCGGCCCCGGTGATCGGCGAAGGCATAACAGACATCATGACAAGACCGCGCTGACAAAATGCCGCAACCACGCGTTCCAGTGTTGATTTCCAGATCGCCGTGTCACGGATGACCCCCCGTCCCCGGGCGACGTCGGCCCGACCGGCCTCAAACTGCGGCTTGATGAGAAGCACCAGGCTTCCGCTCGGATCAAGCAGTTCCACCAGGTTCGAAGCGAGCGTGGTCAACGAGATGAACGACAGGTCGCCGACCACAATGGGGAAGCGCCGACCGCCGGTCAACTCGGCAACCGCAACAGTGCGCAGGTTCACCCTTTCGCGCACGTCGACCCGCAGGTCGGCCCGCAACCGCTCGTGCATCTGCCCGATACCGACATCGACGGCCAGGACCGAGGCGACCCCCCGCTGCAGTAGACAATCGGTGAACCCTCCGGTCGAGGCGCCGGCATCGAACGCGTCGAGCCCGTGAACCGACAGCGAGAAGCGTTCAAGGGCGGCGTCGAGTTTCTCGCCCCCTCGGCTAACGAACCGTGGAGCGTCTCCACGTAGCGCGATCGGCTCGGACGGCTCGACCTGCCGCGCAGAACGCTCGGCCACACTGCCGCTCACGAGCACACGAAGATCAGCAATAGCCTGCTGCGCCTTCTCACGACTCGGAAACAGGCCGCGCCTGACGAGTTCCGCATCCAGTCGTCGGCGCACCCACCAATCCTAGGCAGAGATGGACACAGTCTGGGTCGGCGTCAGGCCGACCGGGACTGTTGGCTTCGCACGTTTCGTGTTCACCACGATCGCTTCGACGATCTCCGCCCACCGAGCCCGGGGAAGATTGTGGCCCATGTCGGGAAACACCAGCAGCCTGGCATTGGGGATGGCCCGAGCCGTCTCGATGCCGCCCGACAGGGTCACCAACGTGTCTTCCATCCCGTGGATCACGAGCGTGGGCGCGCTGACCGATTTGAGGAAGGCGGTTCGGTCCGGGCTTGCGAAGATCGCAGCCGTCTGACGTGCGGAGCCGTCGGGGTCGAAATTGCGCTCGAGCGCGACCCGACCGGTTTCGCGGGCTTCAGATTCGTCGAAGCTGCTTCCGCTGATCAGTCGGAACAACTCCACTCCCTTGTCAATCGCTGTCTTTCGGGTCACCTTGATGAGCTTTGGCAGTCTGAGGATCAGCTTGGTAGCAGACCGACCGACCCGACGATTGCCCGTGGTCGACATGATCGATGTAAGGCTCAGAATCCGGGTTGGATGATCGATCGCCATGCACTGCGAGATCATGCCGCCCATCGAGATCCCGACCACATGGGCCGACCCGATGTTCAGGGCATCGAGTAGCCCGACCGCGTCTTTCGCCATGTCAGCGAGGTAGTATTTGGTGCGGATCCGCTTCGGGCTGATGAAGCCCACCATCAGCTCACGGGTCGTCGGTGGGGGTGATGCGGTCTTGGTGCTCAGGCCGATGTCGCGGTTGTCGAAGGTGATCACCTGGAACCGGGCGTCGACAAGTTCGTCGATGAATCCCTTCGGCCAGCTGACACGTTGTCCACCGAGACCCATGACGAGCAGCATTGGATCACCCTCGCCGCGCACTTCGTAGTCGAGGGTGATTCCGTTTGCGGTTGCCTGAGCCATGAAGCGATCCTACGTTTCGTCAGTCGGGGATTCGACTCGACGCGGAAACGCATGTCTGGTGCCGGCCGGGTCAACCGCCCAAGGGGCGGGATGCCCCCATGAATCGGCGAATATGAACTCCGACAGCGGACGGCGCCGGACCGGGCCGTGCGTGCCCATCGGCCGCCCCATCGGGATCGTCGCCGCAATGGCGACCCCGTCAGGGATTCCGAGCAGTACACGCAATTCCGGTTCGACCGACGAATGCCACATCGTGATCACCCCGCCGTAGCCAAGCTTGCGGGCCGCAAGCATGAGGTTCTGCACGGCCGGATATATCGACGCCCCTTCGGCACTGTTCTCGGGTCGGTACCGGATGAGGCAGGCCAGAAACACCGCCGGCGTCAATTCGAAGTTGTCGACGAAGGACTGCATCGCAGCTGCCTGTCGGGCCTTGGGCGAGTCGGTGACCGCGCCGCTGCCCGCCCCGTAGTTGTCGGCGGACTTCTTGGCTTCCCATCCACCCCGGAACGCTCCGCCGAGAAGTGCCTTTGCCTCCACCGCCTTCGGACCGTCGGTCAGCACGACGAAACGGAACTGCTGGCGGTTCGATCCGCTCGGCGCCCGCGACGCAGCGAAGCACATCGTCGCCAGGTCCGCTTCAGGGATCGGCTCGGGCCGGTAACGCCTGATGGCCCGGGTGGTGGCAATGGCTTCGAGTACGTCAAGCGGTTCCTTCGAGTGCACGGCCCCGATCCTGCCTGTTTCCGTCTCCTGAAACAACCACGATCGTCTCGTCGGCCTCTGTTCGAACGACTGCTCAAAGCGCATATACCAATAAGCGCTCAAAGCACTCTAGGGTTGCCATCGTGTCCCGGCCAGCTACCTCCCTCGCCCCCTCGCCCGCAGCGTCGACCTCGGGCGCCGCAGCGTCGACCTCGGGCGCCAAACGCGCCCCCCTGCGTTCCGTGCGGCCGGCCGACCGGGCTTCGGGAAAACGACCGGGCACCCGACAGACCTCTCAGGCGAGTGGCGAGGAAACCCGGGTGAAAATCATCGCAGCCGCCATCGAGACCCTCAATGTCGAAGGAATTACCGGGGCCAGTGCCCGGGCCATCGCTCGGACCGGAAACTTCAACCAGGCTCTCGTTTTTTACCACTTCGGCTCGGTCGAGGGTCTTCTCGTCGCTGCGGCCAAAGCCGAGGGAGAGGTCCGCGCCGCCCGCTACGCCGAGCGATTCGCCGAAGTCCGTTCACTTAGCGAGCTGGCAACCATCGCCCGCGGTGTCCATGAAATCGAACAAGCCGCCGGCAGTGTCAACGTGCTCACCCAAATGCTGGCCGGGGCGGCATCGTCGCCAATTCTACGCACCGGCGTCTACGAGGCAATGATGCCTTGGCTTGCATTGGTCGAAGAAGCGATCGCCCGCGTCATCACCGACTCCGGGCTTCCTTCGCTGGTCCCGATAGGTGACATGGCCTTTGCCGTCGCCTCGCTTTTCATAGGCCTTGAGCTCATGACCGCCCTCGACGAATCGGGAGAACGGGCAACCAGCCTGTTCGATTCGATAGAAAAACTTGCGGGGCTGTTCTCCATGCTCGTACCGTTTGCCGGCACGATCACGGCTACGGCAACTGCCAAGTCGTAGCACGAGACGGTCTTTCGCCTACGATCGGCCAGTTCAGTTCTTCGTGTCCCACGGTTTCACCCGCGAACATTTCTGCCGCTTCTTGAGGAGTACTTGTGAGTAACCCAGACGCCCGTTGGCGCCGAGCATGGATTGTTCCGGTTCTGCTTCTGACCGTTGCTTTGGGCCTGACCCTGACCCGCTGTTCGGCTCGTGACGCCGTTCCCGGTGCTCAGCCGTTCTCGGCCGCGACGGTGGGCGAACGAGACGCGTCGTTCTCCTTCGAGCGCACCAGCGAGGCCCGGGTGCTTTTCCTGCGGGGCAAGGTGACCAACCGGACCGCCAGGGACCTGCGCGAGCAGGCCGCGCTTTTGAAGGCATCGGCGGGTGCCGACGAGCCACAGTGGGAGATCGACGATTCCCTGGAGATCTCGAAGAACGGCATCGCGATCGCCGATCCGAAGGGGGCGATGGAGGCATTTCTCCTCACCGGTGCACCCTCGGCGCTTCGGGTGAACTCGGAATACGGAGCGCAACTCACCGGCACGGCGCCAGATGCAGAGAGCGCGACGATTTTCGGTGACGCGGTTCAGGCAGCGCTCGGTTCCGGAGCGATCCGGAACTCACTGACGGTGGCCCGAGCGATCGAACCTTCGGCGGTCGAGCCCGCGCCGGTCGGGAATGTACCCGTCGAACCGGTCTGAAATGATCCGTTGCGGTCGGGAACAACTTGTGACGTGAGTGTTCGACCGACCGACGCGTAGGCTCCCGGAGCGACACGCAGACCGCCGTACCGCGCAACCAAACACCACGCGCAACCAGAACCACGCGCAACCAGAACCACGACCGGGAGATCCAATGCCAGACACAACGACGCCCGCTCCGTCTTACTCCAGCGGGGCCTCTTCCGCACCCCTGCTCGGTGAAACGATCGGCGCAAACCTCGAACGCACCGTGGCCCGATTCGGCGACAATGAGGCCCTGGTCAGCGTGCACCAGAACCTGCGCTACACGTATACGCAGTTCAACGACGCCGTCAATCAGGTGGCGCGGGGCCTGCTGGCCAGGGGACTCCACGTCGGAGACCGCCTCGGAATTTGGAGCCCGAACTACGCCGAGTGGACTCTCGTGCAGTATGCGACGGCGAAGATCGGCGTGATTCTCGTCAACATCAACCCGGCCTACCGGGTCCACGAGTTGGCCTTCGCCCTCAACCAGTCGGGTTGTCGGATGATGGTCGCGGCACCGAGTTTCAAAACCAGCGACTATCGGGCCATGGTGGAGGAGGTGGCCCCACAGTGCGAAGCGCTCGAAAGCACCATCTACCTGTTTTCGCCGGAGTGGGATGCCCTGCTCTCCGATGGCGATTCAGTGTCACTCGAAGCGGTACGGGCGGCGTCGGCGATCCTGCAGTTCGATGATCCGATCAACATCCAGTACACGAGTGGGACAACCGGATTCCCGAAGGGCGCCACGCTCTCACACCACAACATCTTGAACAACGGATTTTTCGTCGGCGAAGGGTGCAGGTACACCGAGCACGATCGGATCTGTATACCCGTGCCGCTCTATCACTGTTTCGGTATGGTGATGGGTAACCTCGGCGCGACAACCCACGGCGCGTGCATGGTGTACCCGGAGGCGGCGTTCGATCCGGCCGCCACACTGAAAGCGCTGCAACTCGAACGTTGCACGTCGCTTTACGGCGTACCGACGATGTTCATCGCGCAACTGTCACACCCCGACTTCTCGATGACCGACTTCTCGTCGCTCCGTACGGGCCTCATGGCCGGCTCACCCTGCCCGGTCGAAGTGATGAAGCAGGTCACCGCCCAGATGCACATGCCCGAAGTCGGCATTGCCTACGGCATGACGGAAACCTCCCCGGTCAGCACCCAGACCGCGACCGACGACTCGCTGGATCGGCGGACCGGCACCGTCGGCCGGGCCATGCCGCACGTGGAGATCAAGGTGATCGACCCGGAGACCGGACGCGTCGTTCCCCGCGGTGCAACAGGTGAGTTCTGCACCCGGGGGTATTCAGTGATGCTCGGCTACTGGAACGACCCGGCAAAGACGGCCGAAGCAATCGATGCCAACGGTTGGATGCACACCGGCGACCTGGCCGTCATCGACGCCTACGGATACGCGAACATCGTCGGACGCATCAAGGACATGATCATCCGCGGCGGTGAAAACGTCTACCCCCGGGAGGTCGAAGAGTTCCTCTACACGCATCCCGCCGTAGCCGATGTGCAGGTGATCGGGGTACCCGACAGCAAGTACGGGGAGGAGATCATGGCGTGGGTCAAGCTCACTGAAACGACAGATCGGGCGACCGTAAGCGAACAGAGCATCAGGGACTTCTGCAGGGGGAAGATCGCCCACTTCAAGGTACCCCGCTACGTGAAGTTCGCCGATGACTTTCCGATGACGGTGACCGGCAAGATCCGCAAGGTCGAGATGCGCGAAACATCGATACGGGAACTCGGTCTTGAAGCGGCGGCCGCCGTCAAAAACGCCTGATTGGTGGCGACGCTCAGCCGACGATGAACTCGGGGCTAGCCAGCGCCGGTGGGTCGTTCGGGCGTTTGGCCCTGCGCTGCGAGGCACGCCACTGGAACGCGCACAGCGAACCAGTGATCATCGGCAGGACAAAGGTAAGCGCGCGGTACATCGCGATCGCTGCGAGCGCCGTTGGCCGCGCCACCCCACCGTTGGTCAACACGCCCAGCAAGCCCAGGTCCAGCACGCCGAGACCCGCTGGCAGAGGCACAAACGAACTGAGCACACGCAGTAACGCGAAGGCCCGAAGCACGTCGAGCATCCTGACTGACACCGGCACGGGGCTCACGGCCTGTACGCATCCGACGAGCAGGAGGCCGAGCGTCACCTGGGCACAGATGCTTGCGGCGATCATCACGAACCCGCGGGAGCGCGCGAGCGAGCGCCCCCGCTGGCGCATGATTTCAGCGTTCGCCGGAAGGTCACACTTCGCAGCACGTGAGTTCTCCACGCGCTTCGACGGGATAACGGTAACGAGGGCGAGACGACCCATGTGCAACGCCGATGACACCCAGGAGAGTACCGAAGGAAAACGCAGCGCAGCCCACCAGAAAAGCCCCGGTCCGGCGAGGAAGCAGATCCCCAGGCAGGCGGCGAGTCGTTCAAGCCGGTCGGCGCGGCCAAGCAGCAACAGCGGCAGCGTGTGGGTGGTCGCGATCGTCCAGAGCGCAAATGACGGAGCCAGCGCCGTGGCGACGATGCTCACCGCCACATCAATGGACGAGACACCCCACGACCGCAGCATGGCCACGCGAAGCCCGGTTCCGAGCCCGGCCCCTCCAACCACGGTGTTGGATGCGCCGACGTACGACTCGGTGGCCTGGAACACGTGCCGGAACGACACCGTCGGGAGCGAGGCCCAGTGCATGGTGGCGTGAAGAATCTTCACGAGGCTCACAAGAAGGAACAGTCCAAGGAGCGCCTTCGGCGACAGATTACGCATCTGCTGAAACGCCGAGATCACGAGATTGCGATTGAGAACGATTCCGATCGCCACGCACACAAAGAACAGACCGGCGATGATCCTCGGCCACTTCTTCGATCGCCCAACGCACGCGTTGACAGACTGCCCGTCGGGTACCGCCGTCGCCTCGGAGAACGCTGGCGAAACCCCCAGAATCTCCACAAGGTCGGCCGCTGTCGGCCCCACCACTCTGAGATTCGTTTCGCGATCCGTTTTGAGATCCGATTCGGGTGTGAACGTCGCAACGCTGGTGTCGAGTGAGTCGGGCGCGTTGTTTGCATGGTCAAGTCGCGCCGTCACGGATGTACTCATCGTCTTTCTGGTTTCCATTCTGAAGGCCATAGTGACGGCCTCGAATAGTCAACTCGTGACGCGCGAGTAAGTGTTTATCGAGCGGTGGTTATGACGTTCACCCGCTGTTCACGCGCGCTGTTCACACGCAACGTCGAGCCACGGGCCCGCAGCGACATGGAGAGCCCGCCGTGGTCGAACGGCAACGGTCCGGGGCGCGGTGGCGGGAAATGCCCGGATGCTCAGTGCTCCAACGCCGGCCGCAGGACTTCGGTCATCGCGGCGTCGTCGGTAAGGAACGCGTCATGGCCCACAATTGATCTGACCGGCTGCAACTCAATGGGTTTCGGGGCCATCGTCACCAGCGACTTCTGGAGCCGGATCGGATAGAGGCGGTCTTCCTCCATACCGACAACAGTGAGCGTTGCGGTGATCCGCTTCATGGCGGCCTGCACGCCACCGCGATCACGGCCGATGTCGTGATGGTTCATCGCTTCATTGATCGCCAGGTACGTGTTCGGATCAAAACGCCGCTCGAGTCGGGTGCCGGCGTGTTCCAGGTAGGACACCACACCGAACCGCCCCGAAACACGATCAATGGACAACGTCACCTCACCGTCTTGCGGGCGGTTACCAAAACGCTGATGCATCTCCAGCTCGCTCCGGTAGGTCAGATGGCCCAACATGCGGGCGAGGGCCATCCCCTTCACCGGCCCCCGGCCGTCGCCGACGCCGTAGTAGTCGCCTCCATGAAAATCCGGGTCGTCAGTGATCGCCCGCATCTGAACTGTCTGCAGGGCGATCTGTTCGGCGGTGGCCTGGGCCCCGACACCGATCACAATCGTCCGTTGCTGTCGCTCCGGCGACGTAACGGCCCACTCCAATGCGCGCATACCGCCGAGCGACACTCCGATAACGGCGTACCACGAGTCGATCCCGAGTCCGGTGGCCAGTTCCATCTCCGACGCGACCATGTCCCGCACGGTCGTAACCGGCCACTGCGAACCCCACGGCTTAGCGTCGGGTCGAAGTTGACCCGGGCCGGTTGTACCTTGGCAGCCGCCAAGGACGTTCGGCACGACAACGAGGAAACGGTCGGTGTCGAGCGCGAGTCCCGGTCCGATGATGCCGTTCCACCATCCGGCCTCGGGATGGCCCGGGCCGGCTGGACCCATTGCGTGGCTGTCGGCCGTAAACCCGTGCAAGACCAGGATTGCATTGGAACGTTCAGGGTTTAGCGTTCCCGCCGTCTCGTAGCAGACAACTGTGTCGGGAATGACACCTCCGGCTTCAAGCTTCAGCTCACCGATCGACATGAACTGGCGCTGGCCGGGCTCGTCGCCGGCTCGCCAGATCGTCCGCCACGGGCCGATTGCCGAAGTCGCGCTGCTATTCAGGGCCGGGGTGTCGGATACAGATTCGTGGACCATCAGGAGAAGCTCCTCATCGCACGGGCGTTGGCACCTGGTTGGCCACCATCCGGTGGACTCACTGGTTGCCGCAGCGTCGACGGGCCCGTCCCTCAGCTGCTCTTGATGAACGCTCGCCAGAATGCCAAGTGGCGGCCCAAGTGTCAAGCACTTTGCCGACAACGGGCACGGATGGCCCATTGTGCCCACCGTTTGAACGGCCTACCGGATACCTTGTCCCCGTGACGACAAATCCGTGGCTGCAGCGCCGAGTCCTCCACTACGCCCATCAGGGAGGCGCCCGTGAAGCGCCTTCAAGCACGCTCTTCGCGCTCCGACAAGCTCTTCGCGCCGGTGCCGATGCCATCGAGCTCGACGTGCACCGAAGTGCCGACGGTGTGCTCATGGTCTGTCATGACTCCACTGTCGACCGCACCACTGCGTCTACCGGTCTCATCTCCGAACTCACACTGGATGAACTCCGCGACCTCGACAACGCGTATTGGTGGGTGCCCGGGTTCGAATCGACCAACGAAGCCGAGTTACACGAGTATGTGCTGCGCGGCCGCTACCCCGTCGACCGGTCGCTCGGGATCGCCACGCTGGAGGAGATCCTCACCGAGTTCCCGACGGTCATGTTGAACTTCGACATCAAAGATACGGCACCGGACGCTGTCCCCTACGAGCGCGAGTTGGCCGACACGTTAAGGCGCTTCGGTCGGGGAACCGACGTAATCGTGGCCTCGTTCCACGACCGGGCGCTTCGGACATTCCGCGAGTATGCCCCTGATATCCACACCTCGGCCGGTCCCCGTGAAGTCGGCGAGATCGCGGAACGACTCGCCGAAGGCCGAGAGATCGCACCGTCATCGCCGAACATCGTGGCCTTACAGGTTCCTTACTTCTTCGGTGACGTGCAGGTCGTGACGCCCCAACTCGTCAAGGCTTCCCATCAAGCCGGCTTGGCCGTGCACGTGTGGACCATCGATGAACCGGCCGAGATGGACGAACTCCTGGCCCTCGGAGTCGACGGGATAATGACCGATTGCCCGACCGTGCTGGCCGAATCCTTCACGCGGAACAACACCCCGAGACCGGCTTGACCCCCGGTTTGCTCACGGTAGGCCCACCCGCAACAGCGGAGGTGATCCGTACATCAGCCAACCGGAGTTGACGCCGGCTCCGGAAGATACTCGCTGCTCAGCACAACTTTTCCGGTCCGGTCATCAACAATTGCGACGATCTCGGTGGTGACTTCAAGCGACGTGGTGGTCGGCGAGTTTTTCCGTTGCACCACGCCGCTCTGCCGGCGTCCGATCACTGACGGGAAACGAACGACCCAGACCGGGCGGCGCCGAAACACCGGGGTACTCGTGCCGTCGGGGTTGCGCTGGGCCGGCGACCGGGCGGAGAACAGTGCGAAGAAGACCTCATGGTCGACCTTGTTGACCTTGGCTCGAATGGAACGGGTGGCCAAGGCCACCGCCGTTCCCAATGACGTTTTCGGGCGTTCGTTCACCGGAGGTTCGAATCGCAACTGTCCGAGGCCAAGGGTTCGACTCTGCAGAAGCAGTCCGCGTCGGCTCACCAGCGGGCGGGTCGGTGTCGGGGTGCTGATCGTTGTCGGCTGCGTCGGGGACTGGGTCGGTAGTGCGGTCTGGGTGGCCCGGGCCGCTCCTCCCGCGAGCATCAATCCAATCGACACCAGCCCAGATACCACGCTCCCTGATCGGCGCCGCAACGCACGGGTCCTCAGCATGAACACGGTCATTGACCCTACTTCGCCGACGAGGGTGGAACGACATGGGATCTTCATGAATCGAAGGACGCAGCGAACCCGCTGACGAGCGCTCCGCAGCGCTGCACCGCGTAGCCCTGCGATCGTGTGAGCATCCGCTTGCCTACCCGGGTCGCCCCCGCTCGGGGGAACGGAAGCGACCCGGGAACCTTCGGCTCCGAAGGACAAACTGACCGGCCGCGCTAGTCGCGATTCGCGAAAGGCGCCAGAGTCGGCTTCGAAACGTGCCGGCCCGAACGTGGCGGGTCACAATGCGTTCGGTCAAAACGCATCACTCAAGGCACCCTCGTGTGCGGCCACTTCGGCCGAAGCCGGGATGGGCGGGGCCGACGCCACCGCCTCTCGCATCGCCTCGGCCGGGAAGACGCGCTCCGGCTTTTCCACTTTCGCCGACGCCCACCGCAACGCCACTCCGACCTCATCGGCCACGAGTTCGTAGGTGGTTCGGCGTTCACCGTTGCCGGTATCCCACGTGCGCTGATCGATCCGCCCGGTCACGATAATCCGGGTTCCTTTTGACACCGACTGGTTCACGTTCTCCGCGAGCGACCCGTATGCAACTACGTTGAAAAAGGAAACGACGTCGGACGACGGTTCGCCATTGCGCCCCGGAATTCTCCGGTTTACCGCGACGCTGAAGCTGCTGGTGGCCAAGCCGCTCGCGGTAAAACGAACCTCCGGCTCACGGGTCGAATTGCCGACGATGGTTATGGTGCTGTTGTTCATGGAAGCTCCTCAAAGTGCAGATCTGGTTCGTTTTCGAGTGTCTGGTGTGTGGTTTGTGGGTTCGGAAGGGAAGCTGCGAGATCAGTATGCGGAGGGGGTGTGACATCCATTCGAAAACGCCCGCTTTGGGGATGGTTCTTGCGGTACTCACGCCGAAACCATCCCCAAGGACCGGGGAATTCCGGGCAGGCTGCAGTTAGCGGCCCGGGACCCGTACAGTGGTGCGGTGCTGTTCCGTTTGATCCCGTTGCTCCGTTGTCCGGCCTGCTCTATGCAGACGCTCGAAGCGGGGGAAGTGATGCGCCAGAATGCATCCACCCTCACCGACGGCACCCTCACGTGCCGGTCGTGCAAATACAACTCTTCGGTGCTCGGGGGGATTTGGCTGGCCATGGGTGCTCATAAGCCGGCCCGCACCATCGCCCAGGTGCTCAACGTCGTTCCTCCAACCCCGCAGCTCTACGAGCGATTGTGGCGTCACCGGTCGCTATCGCTCATTTCCCGAGGGGCGACATCCACCAAGACCGAACTCGACGAACTACGGCTGGCACTTCGCAACGAAAACGGCTCCGCCGAGCGGATCGTTGTCGACGTTGCCTGCTCCGAAGGGCTCTACGCTCGGACGCTGGCCGATGCGTCGACCGTCGTGATTGCGGTCGACCACAGCCTGGGGTTTCTCCGTCGGGTGGTTGAGCGTTCCGTCGGTCTTCCCATCGTGGCCGTCCGGGCCCTCGCGCAGCACCTGCCGATCGGGAGCTCTGTCGTCGACGGTGTGGTTATGGGAGCGTCACTCAACGAAATCGGTGACCGCACGGCCGCCGCGATGGAAATGTCGCGCGTTACCAAACCCGGTGGATGCCTGTTCTCGATGAGCCTCATCGCCGCCGGCACGCGACCGGGTCGAATAGCCCAGAAACTCGCCGGGACCGGAGGCATCGACTTTCCGACGCTGACGGAAACGGTGGCGCTGTTCGCGAACGCCGGGTTCGCCGTCGATACACCCCGTGTCGATGGTGTCGTCGCGAGGCTGTCGGGGCACCGCGCCGGATAGGGTGGTTAAAGCCTCGGAAGTCGACGAAACGCTGCCTTCGCTGGGTGAGCTCATGAAGGGTCTATGAAGGTGGCCGGGCGCTTCTCGAACCACGCTTTCACCGCTTCGACCTGATTGGGTGAACCGATAAGCGAACGTATTACCTGGCGTTCGCGCTTGAAACCTTCAGCAATCGAATCCTGGCCCGCCGCATTGAGAAGGGCCTTTGCGCCCCGAACCGCGTGCGGGCTCTTTCCGGCGATTTCATGGGCGAAGGCCAACGCGTCGGAAAGCGGGTCCTCGCAGACCCTGGTGGCAAGACCGAGTGCCACCGCTTCCGCGCCCCGGACCATCCTCCCCGAGAAGGTGAGTTCCTTCGCCACATCAAGCCCCACGAGGCGGATGAGTGTCTGGGTTCCGGTCATGTCAGGAATCAAACCCCAGCGAATCTCCAGCACCGACATCTGCGCGTCGGCCGTGATGTAGCGGAGGTCGGCTCCGAGGGCGATCTGGCATCCACCCCCCAAGGCCACACCGTGCACGGCTGCGATCACCGGCACCGGAATGTCCTGCCACACCCACGCGGCCTGCTGGCCCTGGTGGGTGATCCTGCCGGGCAGCCTGCTCGGATCGTCGGGGTCGGTACCTTCGGGAAGGACCCTGGCCCCGTCGCCCCCGGCCATGGCCTGGAAGCTTCCCAAGTCGAGCCCCGCGCAAAACGCCCGGCCTTCGCCCGACAGCACCACGGCCCGAACGGCCGGATTGGTCTTCAACTCTTCACCGACGGAGACCAAGGCGGCAAACATGGCGCCATCAAGGGCGTTCATCTTGTCGGCCCGGGTGAGGCGGACGTCGGCCACGCCGTTGTCAAGTGCATAGGTTACGCGATCGGTCATGCCACCAGTTGAGCGCGAAATGGCCTCCAAACGCCAGTTGAACTGATGTTTCGCGCGGCGCGAATCCTGAGACAAACCTCGGAACCTGAGAACCGCCTGAGCTGTTCCCCCGGGGTATCGGCACGGCACGGTCCGGAACCCGACACAATACTTGCCGTGAACGATGCCCCAAACGGCGAAGTGACGATCATCGTCTTGGCCAAACTTCCGGTACCGGAACTTGTGAAGACACGCCTGTGCCCGCCGTGTACCCCGATCGAGGCCGCCCAGATCGCCGAAGCATCCCTGATCGACACGCTCGATGCGGTGGTGGCGGCCAACACGCTGCGGCCGGAACTTGTTCGTGAGGTCATCCTGTGTGTTGACCGACTCGGTCGTGTGGCGCCGGAGTGGATTACCCAGGCCGGGCGCATCGTCGACCAGTGCGAAGGAGGTCTCGCCGACCGTCTCGAACACGCCTTCGGCTCGGTCGAAGGTCCCGCGGTCCTGATCGGCATGGATACTCCCCAGGTGACGGCCGAACTTCTGATTGGCGCCGCCCGTTCGCTCGGCATGCGCGGCCACGACTCCGTGATCGGTTCGGCGAAGGACGGCGGGTTCTGGATCATTGGATTTCGCCGGTGTCCGCCGAACGTGTTCAGGGGGGTTCCCATGAGCACGGACCACACGGGTGAGGACCAGCTCATTGCGATGGGCCGAGAGGGCCTCACCCCCGGGCTGCTTCCGGTCTTGACCGATTTCGACACCTTCGCCGATGCCGTCGAGATCGCATCGTTCCTGCCCGGCTCCAGAATGCAAGCCGCCGTGCGTAATGTGGCTGAACGTCTCAGTCGGGCAGATTCTGAACTGACCACGCGCCACGCTGTCCACTCCGAAAGGCCATGACCCATGGAACGAATCTCGCAACTCTCCGATCAGCTGCAACAACGCCTTCGCGGGCTGATCATTCCGTTCGTTCGCATCGTGGTTGGGCTCCTGTGGTTGGAGAACGCCTCCTGGAAAGTGCCGCCGACGTTCACCGGGAGCTTCCGACGTTTCACCGAGAGCGCGGTCACTCACGAGGTCTTCGGGCCTTTCGCGTTCGTTACGAAGAACGTCGCCCTCAAACACTTCACGGCCGTCGGGTGGATCACGCTGTTGACGGAGTCGCTGATCGGGGCGCTGCTGGTATTCGGACTCTTCACCCGGTTTGCCGCGTTACTCGGCGCCTTTTGGTCGGTGAACATTGCCCTGTCGATCCTTCACGTCGAGCATGAGTGGCCATGGTCGTACTACCTGATGATTGTCGCCCATCTCTCGCTGTTCGCTCTCGACGCCGGGCGCACCGGCGGTATCGACGCCGTCCTCGTCAGCCGAAACCGCCCATGGCAGCGCGCGGCGTTCATCCTCGGGGGGACCTCGGTGTTCCTGGGGGCGGTCAGTTTCTGGCGGGCCGGATCGAAACCGTTCGGAGCGAAGTTCGGCGAATACCTTCTGGCCAAGCGCCCCAGTCCGAAGGGATACGAATTCGCGCTGTATGTGTTGAACCGACGCGGTGCGCTCATTTTCATGGTCATCGGGCTCATCCTCCTTGCTGCTGCGATGATCCAACAGGAGAAGCTGCTTCTTGTCGCATCGGCGCTTTCGGCCCTGATCGTGCTTTCCTTGGTGATCGGGTTCCGACGCACATCCCAAGGGACGGTCGGTGGATTCGTGGGTGGCAACGGCTCGACCCTGTCGCTGTTCATGGGCCTCACGCTGGCGACAGCCGTTCTCGGAGCCGGTAGGTTGCTTCCGTTCCTCCGAAAACCGTGACCGTGGTTTCCCCAGCCACGCGTGTTCTTGTGACCGGCGGAGCCGGATTCATAGGTTCACATATCGTCGACGAGCTGGTCGGGCGTGGTGTCGCGGTGACCGTGCTCGACAATCTCGACCCGGCCGCTCACGCGGCGCGGCCCGACTATCTGAACCCCGACGCACGCTACGTGTGGGGTGATGTGCGCTCCATCGACGATTGGCGAAGCGCACTCCCCGGAGTCGACGCCATCTGCCACCAGGCCGGCAAGGTCGGACTCGGGGTCGACTTCGGCGATGTCACCGGCTACGTCGAACACAACGACGCGGGCACCGCAGTCGGGCTGCTTGCGATGCACGAGCAGCAATTCGAAGGCCGATTCGTGCTCGCATCGTCAATGGTGGTGTACGGCGAGGGCCGTTACGTTTGCGCGTCGCACGGAGTAGTGAGACCCGGTCCCCGATTGATCGCCTCCCTCGAAAAGGGCGATTTCGAACCGCCATGCCCGATCTGCGGTGCACCGCTCTCGGCCGAGGCCATACCCGAGACCGCTCCCCTCGACCCGCGCAATGTCTATGCCGCGACCAAGCTTCACCAGGAACATCTGTTGCGGGCATTTGAGCGGGAACACCGAACGCCGGTTACGGCGCTTCGCTACCACAACGTGTACGGCCCACGCATGCCTCGAGACACGCCGTACGCTGGCGTCGCGAGCATATTCCGCAGTGCTCTCGCTGCAGGCGTGGCCCCGCAGGTCACCGAGGATGGACACCAACTCCGCAACTTCGTCCATGTCCGCGATGTTGCTTCGGCCAACGTGCTTGCACTGCTGCGCGAGAACCCATGCCCCGGTGCGTTCAACGTCGCGTCGCCCAGACAACGCAGCGTCGGCGAGATGGCCCGATCGTTGGCTCGCGCGTTCGGTGCCTCCGAGGGTTCGCCGTTATGGCCCGTGGTCAACGGGCGCTTTCGGTTGGGCGATGTGCGGCACGTGTTCGCCTCGACCGAGGCGGCCGCGACCCACCTCGGATTCACCGCCTCGATCAGCTTTGACGAAGGCATGGCCGAGTTCGCGAAGGCTGACCTGCGGGCATCGGTCGCCCCCGCTTGAAGGAGGCTGAGCCCTCCTACGGTGGGGCCGAGTCACCTCATGCGAAAGAAGCTGATCCCCATCTGCTTGGCGGCTTTGAGGCTGTTGCGCCACTGACCCGACACCTTCGATGCACCTGTTCGGGTTGGCGTGCACCCTATGGGCACATACTTCAAGGTCATGCCGCGGGCCAGGGCGTGCAACACGGTTTGGAATGGCAGGGAGAACTGGCGGTCTTCGAACTCCAGGAGACGCAGCGAATCAAACTTCGCGAGGCGGACCGAGCTGACGTCGTGGAGATTGTGACGGTAGCGAAGGAACACCGCAGCTCGAAACATGGTGTTTCCGATCCGCTGGTGCCACCGCCACTGGGAATCGCGGATTCCGAAGGTGATATCGGCCATCGGGTCAGCCGTATCGATAAGTGCACCTATCGTTTCCATGACATACTTGTTGCCGGCGTCGAGGAACAGAACCCACCCGCTGAACCCTCTGTCGGCGAGGTGGTCCAGGGCGGCCAGGCACGGCGCGTCGTACCCGCTCGCCGAAGCGCGAACGATCGTTGCTCCCTGTTCGCGTGCGAGTTCGTCGGTGCCGTCGGAACTCGCCGGGTCGAGAGCGATAACCACGTCAACCACGCCGATACGGTGAAGATCATCGACCACCGCGGCGATGCTCAGTGCTTCGTTTCGGCATGGCACGACCGCAACGAGAGCGTCGTGAATCCCGCGAGAAGACCCGATCACGGGGCCAAGCCCGGAAGCTGATTCACGACCCATTTTCCAAATGCCTGAACCTCGTCCTCACGCCAGGAGAGCGACCCCGGACGGTGCAGTAACGAACCGAGTGCCCGCTGCTGCAACTCAAGGACAGCGAAGTCCTCGAGTGCGACCTTCTCCCACCTCTCGTAGTACGGCTCGGCCTTGCGTTGAAAGTCGGGGTCGTCGACGACCCCAGCCGGGAAGCAACCCCCGACTTCAAGAATCGAGCGGTCGTGGGCCAACGGGGTGACGTTGAGCCACCACATGCAGTCCTGGGCCACGGCAAACTGACAGCTCGGTAGAACGACGGTGAAGTATGTGCCCATACGAGCTTCGTCGTCGAGGCCCTCGATCGGCTCAAACGAGGGTGGCTGGCCGGGTAGCGTTGCGATGCTGCGACCGGAAATCACCTGGATACATCGCCACGATCCCTGGGTCTCAACGGTGCGCGACGTCTGCCGGCCAACGGTATCCCTGTGAAGAACCCCGGTATGGTATGTCTCCATAGCATTCTCAAGAATGAGTTTCCAGTTGCAGTTCGGGTAGAAGGTTTTGTACCACGTGCAACGCATCTCGCCGAGTTGGTGCGATGCCATACGCGCTGGCAGATCGCCGAGATTATGGAGCAGCGACGGTGCCGCGGCGTTGAACGTGAGAAACACGAACCCGTTCCACGATTCCAACCGAATGGGAACGAGTCCGTTGTCGGCGGGATCGAACCCTTCCGCGCCTTCCATGTCTGGGGAAGTGGCAAGACTTCCATCGAGCCGGTAACTCCACGCGTGGTACGGACACATCACCCGCCGGGTGGTGCCCTTTCCCTGCAACAGCAACGAGCCCCGATGCCGACAGAAGTTCGCAAACGCCCGTAACACCGAGTCGTCGCCCCGGATCAGCACGACCGGCCCGCCGACTGTTTCAATCGCCCGGAAATCGCCGGGGCTTATCAACATGTCGTCGCGGCACACGAAGAACCAGTTCTTCTGAAGAATTTGGGTGCGTTCCGCGTCGAAGAGCGTTGGGGACGTGTAAAAGTCTGCGGGCATGCTCTTCGACCCCGCCAACGGGCCGGTCGCCCGGGCCCAGTCCGATGGATCCGTGTTCACATTCACGGTCACGATCGTACGAGTTCCACGGTCAATCGTGGGGGTTCGAAACGGAAGGATGATCGAGCGCGATCGTACGGTACAAATCCCGGACCACGGCCTCAATGTCCCGCTCTTCAACAGAGAGGTCGGCCATGGGACCGAATGTTCCGAGCGCGTGCAAGGTCGCTGGTATCGACGTGATGCCAAGGTCCACATCGAGGGTCATCTGCTCGGCGACCACTCCAACCACCGTCACCCCGGGACAGGCGAACCCGGCGGCCGAGTTCGGAAGTTCGTCTTGGAAGGTGACCAAGAGCTTCCGGTTACTGCCCGCTCGGGCGAATAGCCCGTCGAGATCAGTGTCAAGCGCAATGTGACCACGGTCGATAACGGTCACGCGATCGCAGAGCTTGCGAACATCGCCAAGGTCATGTGTGGTGAGCACGATCGTCACCCCATGTTGGTTGCGAAGGTCGAGGAGCGCGTTATGGATCGCGTGTTTCGACACGACGTCGAGGCCGATCGTGGGTTCATCGAGAAAAAGGAGCTCAGGTCGGTGCAGAAGGGCCGCAACCAACTCTCCCCGCATACGTTGTCCGAGCGAGAGTTGTCGAACGGGCACGGCGAGGTTCGGGCCGAGGTCGGTGAGCTCAACCAACAGGTCACGTTGACGGGCATGGTCGAGCGCACTCGTGCGATGGATGCGGTGGAGCAACTCGAAACTGTCGCGCACCGGTAGGTCCCACCACAGTTGGCTGCGCTGCCCGAACACGACACCGATTCGGGCGGCCAGAGCGCGACGCTGCACAACCGGATCCAGACCCAGAACCTTCAGCGTTCCGGACGTCGGCACGAGAATGCCGGTGCACATCTTGATGGTCGTCGATTTCCCGGCTCCGTTAGGCCCGAGCCAACCTACGATCTCGCCGCGCTCGACGGTCAACGAGATCGAGTCAACCGCCTTCGATACCACCTTGGTCCTATGAAGGCCCCGCCCGACGCGGCGTTCGAACACACGCACCACATCGGTGAGTTCGATGGCGGGCGCGTTCATTCGCTCAGCTCCCCGTCGATTCGTAGCGACGGACGCCGGCCCGCCAGACAACCGCCGCCAGAACGCTGAGCACGAGCGCGGCAGCCGGCGAGCACAACGCCAGCCACGATGGCAGGCCGCTCGGTTTGGGCACCTCGAGGAGCCGGGTTCCCGGAAGCCAGGCGACAAACCCGACCGGAATGAGCCAGATGTAAAGCCGTCTCAGCCATCCGCTCAGAATGTCGAGCGGGTAGTGGCTCGCCGCGGCCCCGCCGTACGTGAATGAGTTGGCCACCTCACGACTGTCGATCAGCCAGAATGCCACGGAGTTCGTGATGATGAACAGCGCTCCGTACAACCACGTTCCGACCATGACTGTCACCAGTGACCAAATCAGGGTGGACGGGTTGGAGACCCCAAAACTGTGTGGACTTATGAACATCGCGATCAGCGCAGCGAGTCCGGGGATGGCTCGTCCCGCCCGCCGCAGTTCGAATCCATCGGCGATGACCGACGAAAGAATCGGGCTCGGGCGAAGCAGATAGGAGTCGAAGCGCCCCGAACGGATGTGCTCGGGAATCTCTTCGATTGCGCTGACAAACAGGTCGGCCAACCCGAACGCACTCATGCTGACCGCGTACAACCACAGAACCTGATGGCCGTCCCACCCACCGATGGTCGTCGTCGCCTGGAACACGGCCCAGATTGCGACCAGGTCGATCGCCGTGGCCAGGATCTGAGCGCAGAGGCTGAATGCGAACGATGCCCGGTACTGCATCTCACTCCGCACCCGGGCTCCCGAGTAGGCGCGGACCAGTCGTAGGTGGTCACCGAACGACAGCGGACGGGGCGGTGTCAGCACTTCATCCACCCTGTACGACGAGTTTGTGCCGACCGCGAACGACCAGAACGTGGGCCACGCCCAGGAGTACGACAACCCACATCAGTTGTCGACCGTACGTTTGCAGGAGCACCACCGATGATCGCCGTTTGCCGATGAAGACCTCGACCGGCAACTGGATCTGCGCGGCCCACGGCAACCAGCGGAGGACATGTTCAAGGCGGTCCGGAAAGAACACCAGCGGGACTGCGATTCCCGAAAGCGCGTAGCCGAGAACGTTGGCGAGTTGCACCGTACCTTTCGGGTTCACGATCCAGAACGCGGTCAGATTGATGACCATCCACCAGGCCGCTGCGACCGCCACCGCGAGAACCACGGCAACCACGGTCGCGGCCGCCGATGCGGCGGTCGGAATGCGAAGATCAAAGACCAGCGCCCCGGCCGCGAAGGTGGGAACCATGCGGACCATGATCTGGGCGGCGGATTTGCCGAAGAATTGCGCGACCGTCCAACCCTCAATCGACACCGGACGCACGAAGTCGGTCGCAATGTCGCCCGTTACGACACGCATCCCAAGTTCGCGCTCACCGAAGGCGGCAACCGCCCCGAGCAGCGACTGCGTCGCGAAGGCGAACGTCACGAGATCTTTCGAATCCCAGCCGTCGACCGACCCGCGCTCGGCGACGACCGCCCGAAACAGCGACGCGATGATGAACCCGAACACCACGTTGGTGAACAACGCCGCCAACATCGCCGCGCGATAGGTCGCCTGCCGCCGGAACGCGAGGCGCGCCACTGTCGCGTAAACCCGCAGTTCCCCCATCGCCTCGACACTACCGGTTCATCCGGCGACCCGAACGAGACAGTGAACGGGTACGCTGACCGGGTTGGCTAAGTTCAACCGGGTGAACCACCAACCCGTCAGACGAACCGATGAGCCGAACGCCCCCGAACGGAGCCGTTCGGAGATCGGACTCATCCTCATCGATATCGATGGCACGCTTGTTGGCCCGGGCAACATCGTGCCCGACTCCGCGTGGCGGGCGATCGCACACGCCCGCCTCCTGGGCAGACACGTCGCATTGTGCACCGGTCGGCCGTGTTCGGGGCAGGCCGTTCATCTCGCGACCCGCGTTTCTCCCAACGAGGCGCACATCTTCCAGTCCGGCGCCGTCCTGTGTCGGCCCGACGGAACAATTCTCCAAGCGACCAGCTTTCCGGCCGGAAGCTACGCGAATCAGGTCGCGTTGCACCGCCGGACCGATCACGGTTTCGAGGTGTACACGGCCACCGACTGCTATGTCGAACGCCACACCGAGTTCACCCGGGCGCACGCCGTTGAAATCGGACTCGACACCCTCGAAATTCCCGATCTGCTGTGCGTTCCGACTCCGGTCATTCGGGTTCAGTGGGTGGTGCGGTGGGCTGAGTGGCCCGAAATGGAGGAGGTCATCGGGCTTGACCGAGCGCTCGAAATGAGCGTGGCGAGCCATCCCGATCTGGTCGAGACCTGCTTCACGAGTGTCACGGCGCGAGGTATCTCCAAAGGAAGCGCCGCCCGCTCATTGGCCGCGCACTACGGCATGACCATGAACCAGGTTGCGATGGTCGGCGACGGCGACAACGACATCGCTGTGCTCAACGAAGTCGGGCTACCAATCGCGATGGGCAACGCAACGGCCGGGGCTCTCGCGGCGGCTTCGCACGTCGTGGCCTCCGTCGACAACAACGGCTTGGCGGAAGCTATAGAACTTGCCCTTGCAGGAGTCTGACGATTCGAACACCCACCATCGTTGTCAAGGTCGGTTGACGACCGTCACACCCTCCCGGGCGCACCGGAGCGGAAGGACGACCGCGTGTCCGATCGCCTCGACGGCAGCAATCATATGCGCGCGTAATTCGGGGTCGGCCGGGGCAAGTAGGCACATGCTCCCACCTTCGCCCCCGGCCCCGTTCACCTTCCAACCCCGAGCACCGTACCGGTTCGCCGTCGTCACGATCTGCTCGGCCAACTCACTCACCAGGGAGGGGTGGAGGGCCTTCTGTGCGATGTGGTTCGCCTGCATGGCGAGCCCGTACGCATCGAGGTCTGCTGCGGAGAGGGCGGCGAACCCTTCGGTAGCCGCGGACCGGAGCGGGGCCAGCAACCTCTCGTTGTCCGTGCTTTCGAGCGATACGATGACCTGATCATGTATCTCCGACGACCGGTGCGGTCGCCCGAGATAGACCGTGACCAGAGAAGCGTCGAGCAACGCAGCAACGGGTTCGGCCAAGCGTTGCGGTCGCCCGCTCAGCGTCGGATACGTGATCTCAAAAAGGTGGGCCCCACCGAACGCCGATGCCAGTTGATCCTGAATGCCCGATTGCAAACCCAGCGACGTTTCGGCCCGGTGCGCATCGGCCGCCAGAGAAGCGGGAGATGGCGATCGGCCGTGCAGCGAGTGCAAACCGGCCAACAGGGCCACCGCCAGGGCCGCCGACGTGCCGAGGCCACTTCCCGCCGGCACGCCGGACGTAATGCGGATCGACGTGTCCCACGGTGGGGGTACCGCAGCGACGACTGCCGCGATGAGGGGGTCGACGCCGACGGGCCTGACCCCCGGGGCAACCACGTAGTCGCACACGCCCGCCCCGACCGCAACCGTGACCGTCGGCCCCTCTCCGTGCAATCGGCGATCAGGTTCGAACTCCAGGTCGATGCCAATCCCCGGTTCCACCGCGACATTGCAAACGCGGCCCGACGAGGCGAACCAGGTGTCGGTCCATCCCCCCAGGTCGGCCGTTCGGACGGGAGCGCTCGCAACAATCTGCACCCGCTGATTCTGCCCTGATTGTTCAAGGCAGGGTGCAGCCGTGACCCAGACGCGGAAAGGACCCGCATCTGCGCGAAGACGGAGATCCAGCCAACTATCCTTGGAACAATCATGCATCGAAATGCCCTTCTGGCCAGCACCGTCCTGTTGGCGTCACTGTCTCTCCTTTGCCTCTCAGGTCCCGGACCGGCGGTCGCCGCTGCGGAGGCCAAGGCCGACCGCACGCCCTTCATCGAGGCCGCCGACAAGATCTGCAGTGCTGCGAACCGACGCCTGATCGCTGCGGCGAAAGAGTTCGAGACCCACGAAGTGGCCAAGGCGAAGGGAGCCAGCTCCAAGAAGACCAAGGTGGCGAAACCCGAACAGGTCGCCTCGTTCTTGGCGAAGATCGGAATCAGGGAGGTCACCGACGAACTCAAGCAACTCAGCCTGCTCCCGGCGCCGACCGGCGACGCAGATCTGATCAACGGTCTGTTGAAGAAAACGCAGATCGCTCTCGCCCAGGTAGAAAAAGACCCTAAGGGTTCGGCGTACACGGATCCTTTCGGAAAAGTGGCCAAGGAGTTCGTTGCCTACGGGTTTACGGTGTGCGGCCGCAAGATCGATCGTTCGACGACCTGATCCACCGAACCATGCCTTGACGGGTTCGCGTCCGGATCCGCCGGACCACTAGGGTTTCGTAATGGACCGAACCATTTTTGACGACGAGCACATCATGTTCCGTGAGTCGTTTCGGCGCTTCATCGAACGGGAAATCACGCCTCACTACGACGACTGGGAGCGTAACGGAATTGTCCCGCGCGAGTTGTTCGCGGCGGCTGGAGCCAACGGGTTTCTGTGCATGCAGGCGCCCGAATCGTTTGGTGGGGGTGGAACCAACGACTTTCGCTACAACGCGATCATCGGGGAGGAACTCATGTACGCCGGCACCGGGGGTGCCGGACTCGGCCTGACCCTCCACAACGACATCACGCTCCCGTACTTCCTCGAACTCACGAACGACGACCAGAAGGCCCGGTGGCTTCCCGGGATCTGCCGCGGCGAACTCATCTGCGCGGTGGCCATGACCGAACCCCAGATTGGCAGCGATCTCGCGTCGATGAGCACGACGGCGCTACGCGATGGCGACCACTACATCGTCAACGGATCGAAGACATTCATAACCAACGGCATAAACGCCGACCTCGTGATTACGGCAGTGAAGACCGATCCGGCCCAGAAACACAAGGGCATGACACTCATGGTGCTGGAGCGGGGCATGAAAGGTTTCGAGCGCGGACGCAACCTTGACAAAATCGGTCTGCACAGCCAAGACACCGCAGAGCTGTTCTTCACCGATGTGCAGGTCCCCGTCGCGAACGTTCTCGGGAAAGAGGGCGAAGGTTTTCTCAACCTGGTTCGCAACCTCGCGCAGGAGCGGCTCTCGATCGCCATCGCCGGCGTGGCCGCCGCCAAGGCCGCACTCGGCTGGACGGTTGCTTATACGAAGGACCGCAAGGCGTTCGGACAGCCGATCGCCACGTTTCAAAACACCAGGTTCAAGCTGGCCGAGATCGCAACAGAGGTGGAAATCGGGCAGGTGTTCGTCGATCGGTGCCTCCTCCAGCTTAACGCCGGTGCGCTCACCGCAGAAGACGCCGCCATGGCCAAATGGTGGTGCACCGAGCTGCAGAAGCGCACGGTCGACACATGTGTGCAGCTGCACGGTGGCTACGGATACATGATGGAGTATCCAATCGCCCGCGCGTACACCGACGCCCGGGTCACGACGATCTACGGCGGGACGACCGAGATCATGAAAGAGATCATCGGCAAGAAACTCGTCGGCTGACCGGGGTCAGGAAGTTCTCACCGGGGAAGCCGACGCGCTACGGTTTGACCATCGATCTGACGCGCCCGTCAGCACTCATCTGGAGCAATCATGGCTGGTCCTGTCGAACAAGTCGGCGTCATCACCGCGTGCCCGCTCTGTGGGACGGAAGTTCTTCAGAAGAGCATGATTCCGTTGAGTGTGACCGATGGCGTGATCGCCTACAGCTGCGTACCCTGCGCGAAGCTGCTCGTGAAAACGGGTTCCCCCGAGGTCGCCACCGCCCCGTGATGTTCGCGCGATGCCGATGACCCGTTCTCCGGTGACCGCTCAGGAGCGGGCCAACCACCGGCGACGCAACTGCCGACCAACTGCCGACCAACTGCCGACCACGCGTTCAACCCGTTGGTACTCCTGGCTGAACGGCCGGCGCGACGCTGAGTTGCTCACGAAGTTGCTCTGACAGCCAACGTTTCGAGGCTGTCGGTCCGAATGTGTGCCCGGCGCCGGCAAGGGTCCGAATGTCCAACCAGCCGCTGCGCTCGAGATTCTTCATCGCGGCGCGTCCCTCGAGGCGAAGTTGCCCCAGACCGGTTTCGGCATCGTCAAAAATGAAGATCAGCCGGACTCCGACCGTGCGAATATGCAGGAGCGCTTCACCGAGGGCCGGCGGTCGTTGCCACCGAAGCCCGACGAGGACCCGGGAACGAGTTTCACGAAGCCGCATCCCGGTGAGCCTGGCCAGTCGCCGAGCGGTCGTCCGCAAAGGAACGCCACCGGTGAGCAGGCTCTTCCAACGGCAAGGATCCCTCCATCCGACGAGCAGTTCGTATCCGGCTTTGACGGCGAGAGCCGGTGAGTCGGTGGTGGTCGTCCATGAAGGGTCGAGAAAGAGTATCTGGTTGATCAGCACGATCGCCTTCACCGGGTTCAAACTCGTCGTCAGCCCATTCGCATGGTGGAACGCCGTGTATGCGCCGGAGCACAGCCCGATAAGCACGACCGAAGGTTGGCCGAATTCGTTCACGACATGATCGATCACGGCGTGCAGGTCACGACCGTGTTGTGCGTCGTAGGCATCGATCGTGTCGGTCACGCCCGCATCCGGGCCGTCCCGGGTCGTGACGCCGATGCCGCTCCGGTCGTACCGAACGACCAGGTGACCTTGGCTGGCGAGGTCCCGGGCCATCAATGCCTGAAGCCGGCCGGCTCCGCATCGCGGGTTCGATCCGGTGGTGAGCAATATCACGGCCGGACCGGTTTGGGTAGCGCCGCGTTCCGCGCCTGGGCGCGACACCAACCCGGCTAACGCAACCTCTTCGACCAGCACGGCGAACGGATATTCGACCACGACATCGGTCCCGTTGGTGACCCGTAGCTGACGGTCAGGGGGACGGGAGTCGCTGTCGAAATCGGATGCTGTTGAATCACCCGGCACACTCGGTTCGGCGTAGCGGGGCGTGGAGAGCCACTCCACGATGGAGTTCAACGATGCGTCGGGCACCAATCCTTCTTCGGGATCGTCGAGACGCATGTCTGCGTAACCAACCGGTCTCACTACCGTGGACTCGATGATCAGCCGGGCGAAGTTCAGCGCAATCCTATCGACGCACCCGAGGTCGTCGCGGTCGACCAGAAGAATTCGCTCCGCTCCTACCGAGTCAATGGTCCGCAGGTCGAGTGGGGCAAGCAAGCCGACCGATTCGGCCGACAGCACAAACCCGCCGGCTTCGATGTCACCGGCCTGGTTGGCGAACCATCCATTGACCGGCTCGCTCGAACTGATCGGCTCCGTTGGGTGAGCACCTGCGGCACCGAGAAGCATAAATTCACGTGCGAAGGGCTTCCCGGCCACCGGAGCCCAGAGCACAAGTTGCTCGACCGGGGTCCGGTGCGTGGCGTATGCCGCGATCGTCGCCCCGAGGCGAAGACCGACCATATCAACGCGTCTGTCAACAGTGAGGCCACGGGCGAAGGTGACCACGTCCGCTACCGCATCGATCCACGACCCGACAAAGGTTCCTTCGGCCACCTCACCACTGTCGCCCGCCCCTGGTGGAGCGAACCGGACAACCAACGATCCCGACGCAACGAGTAGTTGGGCGAGCCGCCGGTAGGCGGCGTCAGCTGCGAGGGCCTCAATCCCATACGGCTCGACGAGAACAACCGCGCCAACCGCATCAACGTCCGGGCGATGGATCGTTACGCAGACCTGATGACCCGCCCCGAGATACACCGTTTCTGGCAACCGGGTCACACAAATCGACGAAGGGTTCGTAACCGGGGTCATGCCAGGGTACCGGCCCCGGATGGCAGGGTACCGGCCCCGGATGGCAGGGGCATCACCGAATCCGTCGGGGAAATGGCTACTGCCGTCTCCGACGAGGCGTTGAGTGCAGAGACAAAGACCCGCGACAGCGACTCACAGCCGTCGCCTTCCAACCGAACCACGTAGGGCATGTCAGGGGAGAGCATGAAATGATCGTCTGACGCAATCAGCTTCGCCGCCCCCACGTCGAGCGTCACAAACTGCGCCAGCCTATTGGCTTTCAGTTCAACGTCGATGGCGTACCGTGCGACGCGGCGAGCACAGGCTTCGATAGTCAACGCGGGATCGGTTGTGAGCCTCTCTCCACTCGGAACGAAGACGTAGCGACCGAGCACGGCTCCCTCCGGGCTTCGCCACACCGCGGAAACGGCGTCGATGGACCGGGGTCCGAATCGATATGCGTACGTAGGGTCAGTGAATCCTACGAAGATCTCATCTACTCGGAACCGGAGACTTCCGTGAGCGGCAACGTCGACCGCCACGGAGCCGTGGTGAACTGTGGCGGTTCCTCTCGTCGCCCGTACTTCAAGGGTTCCGCTCAGCGGTTCGGAACGGTCGTTGTAGGCATGGAGATCGAGACCATTGAGACCTTCATCCACACCAATCAGAGCCACCGGGGCCAGCGCACGGCGGGCGCCCCAGAACGCAGCTTTAGGTCGCCCCAAGAAGTCGATCAGGCCCCAGCCCGCTCCCGGCCAAAGATCGTTCAAGGTCCACATCAGCGCGCCATGACACGACGATTGTGGTCTACGCCATTCCCCCAACGTTCGCTCGATGACCGCGCAGGTGACCGCTCGGCCGACCGCAAGATACCGTTCGGAATCGCCAAAGCGAAGGTCGGTGGGATCCAGATCAAAAAGTTCGCGCACGTAGTGATCGCGGACGTCTTCAAAGTCCCATGCCGTCCCGCGGTCGCGAGGCACGCGCTGTTTCCACAGAGGGTTGCTCGGCGAAGCTACGCCCCCCTCTCCGACAACCGCCCTGACCGTCGCCGGAACCGGAACGTTGGAAAAGGCAAGACACTCGGCGGCGAACCGTACTCCGGAGTGCCGCGCGTCGGTCAGTGGTCTGCGATATGCGCCCACGCCAAAGTAATGAGCGACTCCGGAATCTACCGAGAACGGAAGGTGGCCGCCGGTGGGCGAGGAGTCGACCACAACCGCATCCGAACCTGTGACTTCCACCGTGCTACGCAGAATCGCCGCGTGGCCGGCGTCGATGGCCACCGACACGTCGATGCCTATCATCGCTGCCTGTTGCTGGACTTCGCTGCCGGCACACACCACGACCAAAGCCGGCGAGTTGCCGGCCCGATCGAGAAACGTGGTCGCCTCGGAGCGCAACTGAGCGTTGAACGATTCCGTCTGCGGGTAGTCGAAATTCGCGAGCGCAAGATCGTGCCACACCAGCAGGCCCAACTCATCGCACAGCGCGAAGAATGTCGAGGACTCATATGCACACGTACCGCTTATGCGAACCATGTTGTGCCCACCGAAGGCCACCAGGCTGAGCCGCTCACGTAGTTCCGCTTCG
>JANMZO010000446.1:0-20830 GCA_031383405.1 Acidimicrobiia bacterium
GGCGCGCATCCGACGTGTCACCTCGGAGGTCGTTCGCAACGCGGTCTGGGTCCAGTCTCATGAAGACGGTCTGCTGGCGGCTCAGCTGGTGTCACGGCCGGTTCAAGAAGCGCGGGAGTCCGCACTGGCCGTGCTCCGCCAGACCTACGACGTGGCGAACAAGCTGCTCGTCGCCCCAGCCGAGGCGGCCAAGGGCGATCTACTCGGCCCGACCGCCAAGGAGGTGAGCGACGGCATCGGTGTAGTCGTCAAGGTGCTGAAGACGATTGATCCGAAGGAGTATCGCAAGTCCATCGATGAGGCGCGCGAGTACTGCCAGAAGCACGGGGTCGCGCTCGGGTTGACCAAGAGCGTTCAGGTGGTGGCCGAGATCACCGAGCTGACCGCCGGCACGGCCGTCACCGTCGGGTCCTCGGTGTCGAAGTATGTGGTGAAGGCGTTCGGAGCGGGGGCCGATCTCAAAGCGCTCGAAGCTCTGAAGGAGAGCGGGGAACTGCTGAGTTCGGGAAACAAGGTTGCCCTCAGATTCGCACAGATCGGAGAGTATCTGGAGAAGGCAGACAAGGTTCTCTCCGGCATCGCGGTGATCGGCGGCTATGCCAAATTGGCCACCGCGGAATCATGGTTCGACCGGGCCGATGGTGTGGTCGAGGTTGGCTCGGGCGTACTTGGACTGGCCGGGAAACTCGCTGGAGAAGAGCTCGTGTTCGGGGTCGCCGGCGGAACACTCGCCGCTGCGGCGACAGCCGTCACGCTCCCGTGGATGGGTGTGAAGTTCGTGAAGTACCTCGGTGAACTCGGTGGGGGTGCCATCGAAGGTTCCCTCTACGGTGGACTCTACGAAGAGTTGCGCGACATCCAGCCGTTTGGCGATGAAGTGTCGCGCGGCATGATGATTCTCGCGTCGGCCATCGACGATCGGGATCGCCGGGCGGGAGCCGGAGCCGGTAGGGAGCGAACGGCCGGAGCCGACGAGGCCGTCGACGATGCGGCGAGCAAACTCCGGAAATCACTTCAGGCCGCCGCGAACCGGATGCTCAGAAGCCAGATCAATGCCCTCGGTCGGTCGCTTCCGGAGAGTGTTCTGACCTCGATTCACTGGGCGCTGCAGCCGGGTTATCCGGCCGAGTCGCTGGTTTCCTCTGCCGGGGAGTTCCTGGCCGTCCTGACCGGGGCGTACACCAACGTGGCTGACATCGTCCTGGAGATGGCGGTCGACCAGGGATTCGTGGATCGCGCCGACATGGCGGAGAAGCGCGCCGAGATGCACAAGAACGCTGCCAAGTAGCGGGGCATCGCGACTTGGGAAGGCAGTTGCGGGCGAGCAGAACACGGAGCGTGCCCGACGGTTGCCTGATTGGGCATCCGAATAGGTCCTTGCGGCGACCCACGACGAATGTCCAATTTGCCGCTATCCTCCGTACGGTCGAGCCATGTCACTAGTCACGTCACTGTCAACGTCGAAACTGGTCGTCGCGCCGGGTGGTACCGCCACGGTTGAAGTGATGGTGCGCAACACGGGAACCGTGGTCGATGAGTTCCGGGTGGAGGTCCTCGGAGCCGCCTCGGCCTGGGCGACGTCGGAACCAGAGGTCGTGCCGCTGTTCCCCGGCGCAAGTGCCCCCGTCGTGGTCACGTTTTCCGCGCCACGCAGTGCAGACGTGCCGGCCGGCGATGTTGACGTGCCGATAAAGGTTGTGTCGCGGGAGGATCCGTCCGGTTCGAGCGTCGAAGAACTCGTTCTGACGATCGGCGCCTATGCCGCGGTCGACGGGGAACTGATTCCACGAACGATCCGGGCGGCCCGTTCGGGCAAAGCGCGCATAGCCGTCGACAACCACGGAAACGACCGGGCGCGCCGGGAGATTTCGGTGACGCAGGTCGACCGCCTGCTCCGATTTGACCACGAAAAAGAAGTAACACTCGAAGCGGGTCGCGCGGCGTTCGTCGATCTCCGAATACGTCCGCAGAAGACGTTCCTTACGGGAATGGACCGGAGCATTCCGTATCATGTCGTCATCACCGACGGCACGACGCCGGTGGGACTCGACGGTACGTTCCTCCAGAGCGCGCTCCTCCCGAAATGGCTGAAGCGGCTTCTCCTCCTACTGCTGCTCGGGCTTCTCCTGCTCGCGCTGCTGTGGCAGGTGGCCCTCAAGCCGACAATACGCTCGGAGTCCCAGAAAGCCGCGATCAAACAGGTCGACCAGGCCGCTGAAAAGGCTGCATCGCAAACCGCGGCTGCACTCGGTGTGAAGCCCCCGGACGGGTCTGCGACAACCGTGCCCAAGGCCGATGACAAGGGCAAGAAACCGACTGATACCGCACCGGCGAGCACGGCGGGCGGCGCTGGAGCCGGTGGCGACGACGGCAAGGGCGGCGTGTCCACCGACAAGCGTATTGAAGTCGAAGCCGCGATCGGTGAAACCAAGTCGCTCGACTGGGATCCCGCAGGTCCGAAAGGGCGGTTCTCCCTCACCGACGTGGTATTCCAGAACCCGCGCGGTGACACCGGATTGGTCCGCCTGAAGCGGGGCGATGACATCCTGTTCGAATCCGCACTGGAGAACTTCCGGGACCTCGATTTTCACTTCATCGCCCCGTATATCGTCGAGGGGAAGAAGCTGATCCTGGAGGTCGAATGCCGCAACCCGGCCGGCGCCAAGCCATGCAAATCGGCAGCAACACTGAGCGGGTACCTGGTCGCCGGTAAGTAGTTCTCGTCGATCCGTTGGGCCGGTCGCCCCATAGGGCAACCACGAGTGCACGCAACGTCCGCCCTTGAGGGCCACCAACCTCGGATCGGGTCTGCGCACACTTTCGGGGTTCCTGTTGCCGATGGAGGTCGCACATGCCGCAGTATCTGTCTCCCGGTGTCTACGTTGAAGAAGTCCCATCCGGGAGTATGCCAATCGAAGGGGTGGGGACCGCGGTCGCCGCCTTCGTAGGTCTCTCGGAAAAGGGCCCGTTCAACGAGCCGACACTGGTGACCAATTGGACCCAGTTCACCAATAACTTCGGGAGTTTCCTAGAGGGGACCTATCTCGCTCAATCCGTGTACGGGTTCTTCCAGAACGGCGGAGGTAAGGCCTACATCGTCCGAATCGGCCAACCTTCGGGTGGAGCCCAGCCGAAAGCCCGGGCCGAGCTTGGCGGAGGCCAGGCCTCCCTCCCCGGTGTACGCGTGCAGGCGCAGGCCGAAGGCGCGGGTGGCAACGGTCTCTCGGTTGAAGTGGCCGACGCGTCGGAGCCGGCTGAGGACACCTTCAAGTTGATTGTCAAGCGGGGGCCCACGGTCGAAGAAACCTGGGACAACCTGTCGACCAAGAAGGGTAAGACCAACGTCGCCACGCAGGTCAACGCCCAGTCGAAGCTGATCCAGATCGAAGAGACCAAAGGCGGCGAAGTAGCCCGCCCGTCCAACGGCTCGTACAACCTGGCCGGTGGAGCGGTGGGTGCTCCGGTGAGCGTCGATGCGGCTGACTACGTCGGTGACTCCGCGAAGCGAACCGGGTTCGGCGGACTCGAAGCGGTGGATCCAATCACGATGGTTGCGTGCCCCGACCTGATGGCGCTCTATGAGCGCAACATGATTGATCTCGACGGCGTGCAGGCCGTGCAGACGGCAATGATGAACCATTGCGAGCTCATGGGTGACCGCGTCGCCATCCTCGACACCCCTCCGGGTATGAACGCCCAGCAGGTTCGAGAATGGCGCCAGGACAAGGCTCGCTACGACTCGAAGTACGCAACGCTCTATTGGCCGTGGATCAAGGTTCTCGACCCTCTCACCGGACGCAACATCTCCGTTCCGCCGAGCGGGCACCTGGCCGGTCTGTGGAGCCGTAACGACGACGAGCGGGGCGTCCACAAGGCACCGGCCAATGAGGTCATCCGCGGCGCGCTCGGGCTTGAGCTCGTGATGACCAAAGGTGAGAACGATCTCCTCAACCCGCTCGGCGTCAACTGCATCCGGGCCTTTCCCGGACGCGGCATTCGGGTATGGGGTGCGCGCACGCTGTCGAGTGACCCCGAGTGGCGCTATCTTAACGTTCGTCGGCTCTTCAACTTCGTCGAGGAGTCGATCTTCGAAGGTACACAGTGGGTCGTCTTCGAACCCAATGACCAGTTGCTCTGGGCCCGGGTTACCCGCACGATCAGCTCCTTCCTGTTCAACGTCTGGAATTCCGGGGCGTTGTTCGGAGCGACAGCCGATCAGGCCTTCTATGTGAAGTGTGACGAGGAAACGAATCCGCCTGAGCTTCGCGATGTCGGCCAGCTTGTTGTCGAGGTCGGGATTGCTCCGGTGAAGCCGGCCGAGTTCGTGATCTTCCGCATTTCGCAGTTCTCCGGTGCCCCTGCCAACGCCTGAGTCAGCCGTCAACGTAACCAGCCCGCCCAATCGCATCAACGACTGAAGGAGAAACATCATGGCCACAGGAGAAGATCCACTTGTTGGTATTAACTTCTTTCTCGAACTAGACGGAACCACCATCGCCTCGTTCCGGGAGTGTTCCGGTATCGAGGTCGAGGTCGAAGTCATCGAGTCCAAAGAAACGGATGCCACCGGAAAGATGGTGATCCGGAAGATCCCGGGAGCGAACAAGTTCGCGCCGATTGTTCTGAAGAAAGGTCAGACCAGCGACAAGGCCCTGTGGGACAAGTTCGCCGAGAGTCTTTCGCCCCAGAGCATCGCCGGCAAGCGGCCGGGTGCGTTCAAACGGGGCACCGGTTCGATTGTGATCAAAGACGTCACCGGTCAGGCCGAGGTGGCCCGCTATTCGTTCGATCAGTGCTGGATCTCGAAGTACAAAGGCGGCGAGCTCAACGCAACCTCGAACAATCTCGCCGTTGAAGAGGTCACGATCGTTCACGAGGGTCTGCACCGGAAGAAGTGATGGCAACGCTGACCGCACCTATGGTGACCACGTTCGACTTTGAACTCCCACGGGGATTTGTCGACGACGACGGTGTCGTCCACAGGCGCGGAACCATGCGGTTGGCAACTGCCCGAGACGAGTTGCTTCCGCTTTCAGATATGCGGGTGAAGAACAACCCCGCATATCTGAGTGTTGTGCTCCTCGCCCGGGTGGTCACGAAGCTCGGAACGTTGGACAGCATCTACGGCGACATCATTGAGAGCCTCTTTGCTTCCGACCTTGCCTTCCTCCAGGACCTTTACCGCCGGATCAATCAGGAAGGTCACACGCACGCCAGCGTGCAGTGCCCTTCCTGCGAGCACACCTTCACGGTGGACGTGGCAGGTGGTGCGTCGGGGGGATTCTGACGTACGCGGCTGACCGTCTGTATGAGGAGGTCGCGTACGTAGCATTCCACTTCCACTGGCCACTTGATCATCTCCTTGATCTGGACCATCCAACCCGACAGCGTTTCGTGAAGGAGATCTCCGCCATCAATGACCGGGCGAACAACCCCGGCGACTGACGCGAAATCACCCGGAGCGAAAGCCGATCTCGCCACTCACTGACCAACTGTTTGATCGATCATGGGACTCCTGGACTTCTTCCGCCGCCGCTTCGACGAATCGCCTCAACCCGTCACCGCGGGTGCTGGTGTTGCGAAGACGAGCACACGGACCGAGGGTGACGACGCGGGGTCGACCGACGGGCCCGTCAATCACGACACCCCGGACCCCAGCGGCGGCACGGTTTCCGCGTCACCCGCGTGGTCAATGCTTCCGGCGATGCGAACCGTGTCGAGCCCCGTCATCGCCAGGTCGTTCGACACCGATATGGGTCAACGACTCCGGGCCCACCGAAGTGCTGATGATCTTCTCGCCTCCCGTTCGCTCGGCCATACGGTCAGTCCGTCATCGATCGGCGTGGTGGGCGGGCTTGCCACTGTCGTGTCGCGGTCTTCCGCACTTCCGACCCACATTGCGGGGGGCGACCAGGTGCTTAGGCGGCGGGTGCTGCGTCGGAGCGAGCTCGCGGAAGCCGACCGGGCCCACCCCCGTTGGCCGGTGGTGGCCCGGTCCTTGGAAGGGTCAACAGGGTCCGGCACCGAGCTGACCGACTGGTCAGGGGGCGGTCAGGAATTGTTCGATGACGGCGTCGGCGGATCGGGCCCGTTCGGATCGCCTGGCGAGACTCGATCTGCGGTGCGGGACCCTGATGGTGCCCGGTCCGCCTCAGGGGGGTCGGCGTCATCGTCGATCAATCGACAGACGTCGCCCGACGCAGCCAATGCCGGCGGCGCCGCACCGGCGAATAACGGTGGCCGGTCATCAGCGGTTCCCGATCGAGTGCTGCCCATAGCTTCATCGCTCGGATTTTCCTCACCGATCAGTAGGTTGACCGATGGACACTCGACGGCGTTGACCGCCTCGATCGCGCGTACGTTTGCTACTCCGGTCAACGCGGGAGACCCGTCCGGTACCCGGTTTGTCGTCTCTCGATCAGCGGCCGGGTCGGCCGGACCGGGCACCGAACCGGACTCGGGTCAGGGCGATCGATCCACCGTTGCCCGATCGGCGGACACCCAGGCCCTGGCGAGGACCCTGCGCCGGCGTTCAATCGTTGAGATGCCCAGTAGCAGCTCGCTGTTCCCGTCGACAGTGGCCGACGCCCGCGTGACGGATGACGACAACCCGTCGGTGATGCCTGCGAGCGGGAACTCGTCAGCGCCGGTTGGCGATCGGGCGCAGACAACCGGATCATCGGTGTTCCGCTCCTCAGATGGTGAGCCCGCATCGACCGGCAGTTCAACCGGTCAATCCGGTGACAGCGCAGGATCGGTTCCGACGCTTGGGCGTCGTGTCGGCGTGGGCGCCCCGCTATCAGCGCTTCCCCCAACGGCCGTTCTCCGCAGCTCGGCCGATGCTGATGAGTCAGTGCCGCCCTGGGAGCGGACATCGGCAGGTGTCATGCCGCTTTTGACCCAGGGCCCGAAAAGCTCCGATCACCGTACCGGCATCGTGACGGAACCAACCGCGCTCGTTTCACGGTCTTCGACCGGGTCGTCACCGATGTCGGTGCACCGTGCCCTGGCACCGGACAGTGCACACCCGGTGAGCTCGGGCCCATTCGATCATTCGGCTGACTCGTCGACTACTGGCATCGCGAACTATGTATCACCCGGCACGACGAACGCACTGCTACCCACGTTGGCGGTCGTCTCGCGGGTCTCTGACCAACCTTCGAACTCTACGGTGGATGCCCCGGATTCAGCTGGCGGGCTCGCGGCGAACGAGAGACGCGGCCCGGGAAACTATGCCTTTGGCGATGGACCTGTCCGACCTTTGCTAGGTGATCAGGAATCGATGATCAGCGTGGAAACGGTGTCGCCGATGGGCATCGTGTCGGTCCATCCCGATGCTGGGCCGACGCCGCCCAGCCCCGTGCCGGTTCTCCGGATGGTTGAACCTTCCGGGATCTCATCGTCGGCTCGCTTGCCTGGCAGCTTTCCCACAAACATCGGGGCCACGGGCGTCGGGCCGGCCAGCGGTTCGACGAACGGCCGATCGAGCAACGAAGGTTCCGGCGGTAACGCTTCGACCGGTCGTGGCATTTCTACGTTGCTCGCCAGAACATCGGCCCAACCGTCAGCGGACACCTCGGGAAACGTTGCCATGCCACGAGTCAACTCAGCTTCGTCGGTCCAACGCGTCGCGGGAGATGCGGCTCCGGTGCCAATGCTGTTGCGAACCGGATCATCACCCGGGTCGGCCGGAGCGGCCCAGACGCCGATGGGGGGAAACTCGTCGCAAGCAATGTCCTACGGTTCCTCGCCGGTTTCAGCGAGTGTCGGAAACGCAACTTCCGCGGGGTTCTCGTGGACCACCGATGCGTACGAAGTTCTGCAACGGGAGGCCGACGGTGACTCGGGTGGCGCGGGAACCGCGACCCCGCCGACGGCCCCCGAGTCGGGTCCTGCGCCGATGGCATCGGGAGCACCGGCCGGTGCCTCCTCGACTCAGGCCGAAGCTGACCTGGAGCTGTTGGCCGGTCGACTGTATGAGCGCTTACGATCACGTTTCCGACGCGAGCTACTCGACGATCGCGAACGGGCCGGCCTTGTGTTGGATCGGGTGCGCTGATGGCTTCCGACTCGCTCTTTCCCGTCGCCCTGGCTCAGTTCTCCGTGAAACTGGAAGGCCCCAACCTTGAATTCAAACTCGGCCTCTTTTCCGGATGTGAAGGGCTCTCCGCGGAGTACGCCTTCGATGAAGTGATGGAAGGCGGAAACAACGCCTTCGTTCACAAGCTTCCGGGACGCGTGAAGTACCAGAACGTGAAACTCACCCGCCTCATCAATGCCGACTCAATGAACATCGCCGCCTGGTTTTCGGCCTATCAGTCGAGAGGTCTGGGACGCAGCACGGCGATCATCACGATGTACGACTCGCATCACGAATCCGGAAGCAACATCCTCTGTAAGTGGACGCTCCGCGACGTTCATCCAATGAAATGGACCGGGCCGTCGTTTGCCGCCGATGGCAGCGGCGTGGCCAAGGAGACCCTGGAACTGGCCCATCACGGATTTGAGTGGACGACCTGATGTCAATGCGCCCCGAGAAGCTGAAAATGGCCCGAGGGTCCCTGAAGGTGGTCAAGAACAACCATGCGGGGGGAGCCCCGACCGTATGGTTCGATTTCAACCCGGCGAAGATTTCCACGACGGCGCAGGCGAAGTGGGAACAGAAGGCGAAGCCGGGTAGCAAAGCGGCGCCGGTGCCGACGTTCACCGGCTCCGAGCCGCAGACCATGGAACTGGAGTTGACCCTCGATGAGTGGTCGCCGAACCGGCTCGACACCACCGTGGAAGAGGACATCGCGACGCTCATTTCGTGGACGCGCCCGGCCGGCGCGACCCGTACCGCCACGAAGCCAAGTCCGCCGCTCGTCGAACTCAAGTGGGGTCCGACGTGGTTTGTCTCCTACGTGACATCGGTCAAGACGACGATCAACATGTTCGACGAGGATGGTCACGCCCTGCGGGCAACGGTGGCGGTGTCCTTGAAAGAACTCCCGAAAGACGGAAAGGGCCCGAACCCGACCAGCGGCTCGCGGGTCGGGCATCAGAGCCACAGTGTTCTCGCCGGGGATTCGCTTGCTTCGGTGGCTCAGAGCTACTACGACAAACCGTCGTACTGGCGAGGAATCGCACTGGCCAACGGTATCGACGACCCCCGTCAGCTTCGACCCGGCAGCAGGCTGTACCTGCCGCCGCTCACCGATGTGGCAGCCCTCTCATGAATGAATGCACGAAACGGGGGACGGGTCATGGCTGCGCCTAACACGTTCAGCGGACGACCGAAAGTGAAGATCGAAGACAATGATCTGAGCGACCCCGTTGCTGCACTGATCGACGTGCTTATCATTGACGATCACCTGCAGCTTCCGGACCAGCTCACGATTGTTTGGAATGATCCGGCTCGGGACGTGTTCGAGAAATGCAAAGCCAAGATCGGTGCCAAGATCGAAGTGGGAGTCGTCGCGACCGGTCGGGGTGCGGCCGAAGGCGAAGCGTTGTTCCGCGGTGAGATCACCGGTCTGGAGGGTGCGTACGGGATCGGCGGTCAGCAGGTTAGTCTGCGCGCGTACGATCTTTCCCATCGACTCCACCGCGGCCGCCGGACCGAAGCGTATCCCGACAAGAAGGACAGCGATATCGCCCGTCGTCTGGCGTCGGAGGCCAAGCTCGAGATTGGCGCCATCACCGACTCGGTTGTCGTTCATCCGTATGTCTCACAGATCAACCTCACGGACTGGGAGTTTCTCAAAGCCCGTGCGAGAGAAATCGGCTTCGAAGTCGGTGTGAACGACGGGAAATTCGAATTCCGCCGGGCAACCGTCAATCAGGGCGCTCCGGGGGCCGGCGATCTCGACGCGCAGGGCGCGCTGCAGTTGACGTTCGGAAGTGACCTGGTGGAGTTCCACCCCCGATTGTCAGCGGTCGCTCAGGTGACGGACGTGTATGCGCGGGGATGGTCCTATCTCGACAAACGCGAAGTCGTCGGCCACTCGACGACCTCCGCGTGTAACAGTGCGCCAAAGATTCCGGTGACCCCGGCGACGGTGATGGCCAAGTTCCCGACGACCAAACCGCATATCGTCACCGACCGCTCGCTCCGAACCCAGAAGGAGGCCGACGCGGCAGCGGAAGGGACCGCGCATCAGGTCTCCGCAGCGCTCGGTGAGGCCGACGGGGTGGCCCAGGGAAACGCCAAGATCCGCGCTGGAGCAGCGATGAGTATCGCAGCCGTTGCGCCGGAGTTCGCCGGCACCTGGACGGTCACGAGCAGCCGACATGTGTTCGACAAGGTCGGTTACAAGACGACGTTTTCCGTCACGGGGCGACAGGAGCGGTCGCTCCTTGGGCTTGCGTCAATCGGCGCAACGAGCGGAGTCGGGTCGGCCGGGGGCCCTCCGATCTACGGGGTGGTCGTCGGGCTGATTTCGAATATCAAGGACCCGCTCGGCCTGAGCCGGGTCCGTCTCACCTTTCCCTGGCTGTCCGACAAGTACGAAACCGACTGGGTCCGCATGGTCATGCCGGGGGCCGGGGAATCCCGGGGCTTTCTCTGGCTTCCGGCGGTGAACGATGAAGTGCTGGTGGCCTTTGAACAGGGCGATGTGCGGCAGCCGTACGTGCTCGGGGCCCTCTTCAACGGCAAGGACAAGTGGGAGATCGGCAAGTCACAGTACGACGACTCAGGTCGGGTGACGAAACGTGGTCTCCGCAGTGGAGCCGGGCACGTGCTGGGCTTCATCGAGGGGCCTTCCAAGAAGGGGGCCTATCTGAAAACCGGCGACGGAAAGCTGAAGATAAAGCTCGACGAATCCAAAACAACCATCACGGTGCACAGCGACGGAACCGTGGAGATCACCGGGAAGGACATCACGGTGAATGCGTCCAATTCCCTTGAACTGAAGGCCGGGCAGACCATGAAACTGAGCGCAATGAACATATCGATCAAAGCCGACGCGAACGTCGATGTTGACGGCGCCATGATCACGCTGAACTGAGGCCGCGATGCGCAACGTGTTTGTAGGAAGAGGATGGGGGTTCCCGATGAGAGTGGATCCGAACGGAGGCATCGCGCTCGTGTCCGACGAGCGGGAGATCGAAGAGTCGATCCGTGTGGTGCTAGCGACATCTCCGGGTGAACGGGTGATGCGTCCGGAGTTCGGATGCGCGATCCACGAGCACATCTTCGATGTGGTGACGTCGGCGCTGTTCGGGGAAATCCGGGCGAAGGTCGTCGACGCACTTGAACTTTGGGAGCCGAGAATCACGGTCACCTCCGTCGATGTCGCTCCCGACCGGGACGACTCGTCGGTTATCTACATCGATATCCAGTACCGGATCAACGACACGAACAGCCCCCGCAACCTCGTGTTCCCCTTCTACATGATTCCGGGAGAGTGACATGGTTCTCCCCACCCCGAACCTCGACGACCGACGGTTCCAGGACCTGGTCGATGAAGCCAAACGGTTCGTTCAGCAACGGTGTCCGGAGTGGTCGGACCACAACCTGAGCGATCCCGGAGTCACGCTGATCGAGGTCTTTGCGCAGATGGTCGATCAGGTCGTCTACCGGTTGAACCGTGTCCCCGAGCGCAACTACCTGAAGTTCCTTGACCTGATCGGCCTCCGACGCTTTCCACCGGCCTCGGCAACGGTTGCGGTTACATTTTGGCTGGCGGCCATCCCGACGGAGGTCCGTTCATTCCCGACCGGGATTGTGGTCAGCACCCGTCGGACCGAGGTGGATGAGGCAATAGAGTTCACGACCTCGGAAAGCGGCGCCGTATACCCGGTTTCGTTTCAATCGGTGAGGGCTTCGATCGAAGCAGACCGTACGCGCGCATTTGATGACGAGTTGCTCAAGGGACAGGGTTTCTCGTGCTTCGCTTCGCCTCCCGTTCCCGGCAACGCGCTCTACATCGGCCTGACCGACGCGGCTCCGGCCAACGCACTCGTTCTCGACCTCAAGTGCACGATCGAAGGTATCGGCGTCGATCCGCTGTTTCCGCCGCTCGTCTGGGAGGCATGGAACGGCGAAGATTGGGAAGAGTGCGAAGTCGACCGGGATACGACAGGTGGGATCAATCGCGACGGCGAGGTCGTGCTCCATCTGCCCAAGAGACACGAAGCCTCCGTCCTTGCTCGGGTTCGGGCAGGTTGGGTTCGGGCGCGGGTGATCGAAGCGGTTGAGAACCAGCCGGTGTACTCCTCGAGTCCAATGGTGCATTCAATAGGTGCACATACAATTGGTGTCACGTTGAATGCCCTTCACGCCCGGGTCGTCAACGAGGAGGAGTTGGGTGTTTCGGATGGCAGTTACGGACAGCAGTTTCCGATTCAGCAAACCCCGATTGTCCGTTCTGAAGGAGCACGACTTGAGTTGTCGGGTGAACACGGATGGGAAAGCTGGACCGAGGTACTTCAGTTTGCGGACAGTGGACCCGCGAACCGGCACTTCATACTCGACGGTGTTGACGGTCTCGTGGTCTTCGGGCCGGCTGTTCGCGAGATGGACGGATCGCTCCGCCGCCACGGTGCGGTGCCCCCGAAAGGGTCGACGGTCCGTCTCTCGCAGTTCGCAGTTGGTGGAGGGGTCGCGGGCAATGTGAACCGCGGCGCGATCCAGGTTCTTGTGTCATCGTTCCCGGGCATTGACCGGGTTGACAACCGCCGTCCGGGCGTTGGTGGTCGGAACGCGGAGACCGTCGACGAAGCAAAAGTCCGCGGTCCACTTCTGCTTCGGTCGCGCGGTCGCGCCGTCACGGCCGAGGACTTTGAGGAGATCGCCAAGGAGGCTGCTCCCGAAGCGGCCCGCATCCGTTGCGTTGCGGCCGGCGGAGACGGTCCACAGGCGGGCGCCGTGAGAGTTCTCGTCGTGCCCCAGGTTGCTTCTGAGGCCGGACGTCTGGCCTTTGAACGCCTGGTTCCTCCTGAAGCGCTTCTGGCGACGATCGCCGCGGCCCTCGACCGCACGCGGCTCGTAGGTACGAGGATCAGCGTTGAGCCGCCCGTCTATCAGGGCATCACGGTTGTCGCGAGGTTGCGGGGCCGCCCCGGGGTCAGCCCGGTACGCCTCCAGGAGTTGGCGACCACGGCGCTGTTCCGTTACTACCATCCGATCGAAGGGGGGCCCGACGGAACCGGTTGGCCGTTCGGTAGGCCGGTGCTGATCGGTGAAGTGAGTTCGGTTCTGCAACGGGTCCCGGGGGTCGAATTGGTGGAAGACGCCATGCTGTTCGGCACGAACTCGATAACCGGCCGCCGCGAGCAGAATGTTCCCCGGATAGATCTTCCTGCGAACGCCCTGGTGTTCAGCTACGACCATCAGGTACTGGCTGAGGTGTCATGACCGATGTGACAACGTGGGGCGGAACCGGTTCGGCGACGTTGCGGTTTTCTGTGGAAGATCTGGTTTCCGCGCGTCCGATGGTCTCGCTGCTTCCCGCGATCTTCCAGGAAGACGAGTTCGCCGTCCGATGGCTCGCCGCTTTTGACGAGATCACCGCCGTTATCGATACCACCCTCGACTGTTTTCCTTCCTATCTCGATCCCGATCTGGCGCCGGAAGATTTTCTCGTGTGGGTCGGCTCCTGGCTCGGGGCCGAACCTGATGAGGAACTGCCGTTGTCGCAGCGTCGAAAGCTGGTCGCCTCGCTCGTTGATCTGTACGGTCGACGCGGCACCGCGGCTTCGATTCAGGAACTGGTTGAACTTCAACTTCCCGTTCGATGTGAGGTCATCGAGGGGGGAGGCTCGCAGGCGTCGTCGACGCCGAGCGCTCCGCTCCCCGGTAGCGCAGTGGGTGTGTTCGTCGTGCGCATCACGGCGATCAATGGAACAATCAACGACCATCAGCGCCGTCGGGCGCAACTCGTTGTCGACGCGACCCGTCCGGCCCACCTCCCGGTGTCGGTCGAATTCATCGACACCGCGGCTCCCGATGCGCCCCCTGAATCGGCTAAGTCATGATTCCGCCCGCTTCAGGACTACATTCGGCCACGAACCCTTAACCCACACGGGCCACAGCTTCTCGATCGATTCCTCTTCAATGATTCAATCACCCACGACCGATCTCACGACGACCGATCACACCGACGACCGATCACACCGACGACAAGGAGCGGCCATGACCGTCTATACCCGTGAAGCCGCGATCGCTTCGAACGCCTCGCGGGGTGACCGTCGATGATGGTCTGCGAGGAGTGCGGATTCCAGAACGATGACGGAGATCAGTTTTGCGGTTCGTGCCAGAAGTTTCTCGGCTACTGGGGTGCGAAAGTCGAGACGGCCTCGACGATGGATCCCGTGGTGGAGGCCGAGGATGACGAGGCCGAGCGCTTCAAAACGGTGAAGCAGGCCCTTTCGGTCGACGCGGCAACGCTCGCGCACCACGACGCCGAAACAGCGCGAGTGGCCGACGATGACTCGAGGATGGCCGCAGCCGTTACGGCGAAGAGGGTGGCCGACGAGGCGGCTGCCGTGCAGCGAAAGGCTGACGAGGAAGCCACCGCTCGCCTCGCCGAAGTGGATCGCCAGCAGGCCGAGGCCAAGAAGGCAGCTGCGCAGGCTGAGCGTGAGTTGGACGCGCTACACGCTACGAAGGAGTTGGAGGCCGAACAACGGCGACAGGCCGCTGTCCGCGCGGAAGCTGAAGCCGTTCGACTGCTTGCCGAGCAGGTGAAAGCGGCTGAAGAGAAAGCGGTGGCGGAGGCAGCCGCGGCTCGGGAGGCTGCTGAGGAGCAGTTCGCGCAGCAGCAACGGGCGGCTGAGGCAGCGCGGGTTGAAGCTGGGGTGGTAGCCGAGCGGGCCCGCCAGGCCGAGGCCGACGCAGCCCGGGAGAGTGCCGAATCGCAACGTCGTCTTGAGGAGGCGGCCTCAGCTGCTGCCGCCGCAGTGCTGCGCGCATCGCAGGAGCAAGATGCGCTCGCCGCTGCCACGGCCGCGAAGGAGGCGAGCGAAGCCGAGTCGGTGCGGGCCCGGGCCGAGATCGCGGCAGCCGGGGCGAAGGCGGCCGAAGAGATCGCACATGCGAGAGCAGAGTTGGAAAGTGCCCGCTCCGAAACGGCCGAACTGCGCAGCCGGGCCGGAGCTGAAGCGGCGCGTTCGGAGCTCGACCGTCAGAAGGCTCTCGCTGAGCAAACGGCGACGGAAGCGGCGGCCCGGGCCCGTCGTCGCGCCGAAGAAGAAGCAGCGGCCAAACGCGAGCGCGACCTTGCCGCGGCCGATGCCGCAGCGATGCGTCAGGCTGCTGAAGCCGAAGCCGCCGAGAAACGGGCCGAGAGTGAGCTGGTCACCCGCCAAGCCGAAGAACGCGCAGCGGTCGCCCGAGCCGCGGAGGAGCGTGCTCGCGCCGCAACGGAGGCGGAGGAGAACAAGCGGAGGAAGGAGGCGGCCCTCGCGGAAGCGGCCCGTCTCATCGCCCCACCGACTCAAACGGTTACCAAGAACCAAAGCCCCGTCGCACCGGTAGCCAACGGTGGAAAGAAAAAGGGGAAGACGGTGACGGTTCCAACGTCAACGTCCGACTCGGCACCGGCCGGTGATACCGGGCCCCAGCAGCCGAGCGGAGGCGTGCGAGTCACTCCTCCCCGTACCCCACGCGACTCCAAGGAGCCACTCAACCCGGGCGATCTCGTGTGTCCGAAATGTGGAAAGGGCAACGCACCCACCCGGAAATTTTGCCGGTCCTGTGCCGAACCGCTGAAAGACGCTGCTGCGGCAAAGCTCGGGTTCTTTGCCCGACTCAAGGCGAAGCGACGTAGGAAGCGGGAGCTGAAAGCCGGCAGCCGCCCGGGAGCAGCGGGCGGACGAGGTAACGGTGGCAAGGACTCGGTGCGCGAACGCGGGCGCGAAGGATGGTGGCGGCTCAACGCGGTTCTCATGCGAGCCGGGGCGCTGCTCGGGGTGGTTGCCTTACTTGGATTCGGCGTGGAGCCAATTCGGGCCAGACTTCACCTTCCGAATGTCCGCCAAACCGTGTTCGACAAGATAAAAGGGCTGAAGCCGGTGTACGACCCGGTCCGTGCGGTGCAACCCGCCGCGAGCTCGTCGATCAAAGGCAACGAGCCGACGAACCTGATCGATCTCACCACTGCCCCGTGGATGGCCACGCCCGCTCCCAACTCCGGGGTCGGTCAATGGGTCAGCGTTGCGTTCGAGAAGCCGATTGACCTGAGTCGAGTGCTTATGACCTCCGGTCTCAACAGCGACGAACCCGGGAAAGGTTTCACATCACAACCGCGGCCCCGGGAACTGCGCGCCATCTTCAACGACGACCAGTCCACAGCGATCACGGTCGTCGCCAAAGATATCGGTCAACCCCAGACGCTGAAGATCGATCACAAGGAGGTCACCAAGGTTCGACTCGAAATAACCGGCGTCTACTCCGCGTCCGACGGAAAGGGCAAGAGCGTGACAATAAGCGAGCTTGAGTTCTTCCAACGGCGGAAGTTTGGTGACGACTTCGAAACACTTCAGCCGCCGAGCGTTGCCGGCGACTCGCCAGCCGCGAGCGTAGGAGTGGCTGCCCTCACCGACGATGATCTGACAACCCCGTGGATTCTCACCGCGCCGGCCGACGGCTCCCCGCCGAGATTCACGATCACGTTCCCGACCCCCACCGATATCGATCGCATCCGGATCGCTCCGGGGCAGGCGGCCGCCACCTTCCAGAGCAACCCACGACCGCACGAGATCCAGCTCGCGTTCGAATGCCAAGGGCGATGTGACGCCGCCAAACACGCGACGCTCAAAGATACGCCCGGCTTCCACGACATTGGGGTGAAGGCGACGGGCGTGACGAAGATCGACGTCGTGATCGAAAGCTCATTCGGTACCGGGGGAGGCCCGGCCATTGCGGAGCTCCAGTTCCAACGAAAGCGCCCGAAGGTTCAGTAGGCCTTGCAGCGCTGAGTCGGTTGCTGGCCAGCCCCAGCGCTAGCCCTCGTGGCCAATGGGCAGAGGTTCCGGACGGCTTGTTCGTCGGCCGGGTTCACCCCCGAGGGGAATGCTCATCTCGAGAAGGAGCGCTTCGTAGTCGAGCTTCGCCCGTTCGAGATCGACGGACCGGCCAGCCGATTCGAGCGCGGTCAGAAGGAGCCGCCAGAGTTCGTCCTGGTAACGGTCGACACGCAAACCCTGCCGACACAACGCGATTGCGGCATCCCAGTCATTCTTGGAACTGCGGACTACTGCAAGATGACACAACGCCGCGAGGTACGCGTGCCGACGCTCGTCTCGTTCACGCACGGCCCACGTTGACGGCCCTTCCTCGAGCAACAACTCACCCGCATACAGCGAGAGAACCCGCTGCGCCGCATCGACGCGGGCGTTCGATGGGTCTTGCCCAACTGTGCTTCTCAGTTCGTTGACCGCGCGGTCAAAGTCTTCCAGATCAGTCAGTACGGGCCAGGCCGCTCCGCCGATCTGATACGTCTCGGCGGTGCGTATCAGCGCCGGGCCGGCGGTGCCGAGTTGATGTCGGATGGCCGAGATGGCGACGTGGAGCCGCTTTCCCGCCGTCACCGGATCGGTGTCGGGCCACATCGCTTCCAGGATTGACTCTCGGTGTACCGGTGAACCGGCGTGCAGAGCCAGGTAGCGGAGGACGGAGCGCGCTCGGGGTCGGAGGTCCCCGAGGGGAACCGGAACCCCGCCGACGACGATTTCAAATGCCCCGAAAAGCCGCACTGACATCGTAAGCGGTGCATTGACCGACGAGGTCGGCTGCGGACAGATCGATTCGTCGCGCAACACCCGCATGAACGCGTGCGCGGCGTCACCTGATTCGAGTCCGGCCGAGAAGGGAGATCGTAAGCGCGCGGATAATTTTCCGGGCACGGCGCCGATCCACGACAGGTCTTCGACGGGCGGGCCCGGCGGACAGGAGTGGCGGCCATCAGGCGCGGTAGCGAGGAGGGTACGAGCCATGACCGCCCATACCGCAAGTCCGTCGGCGCCGAGCGTGCGGAGTCTGGGGATCGCCGAATTGGCTTCGGCGAGCAACGAGTCGGAATCCCTGAGGCTCTCGTTTGCGGTTGAACCGATCAGCACCGCAAGCCGGGCGATCGCCGGCGACCATCGATCATCGGCCCGATCCGCTTCCTCATCGAGACGTTTGAGTTTCTCGGCCGGGGTCGGATCATCAGACTCGGGGAATCCAATCAGGAGCGAGCGAAGCACTCGCGTGATCCATCCGAGTTGGTTCCGGTCCGCTTCGTCGCGGAGATGACTCAGTGTTTCCGAGGGATCGACACCGTCGACGAGCCACCAGTTAAGGGCCGTGAAGGCTCCTGCAACAAACGTTTCTCCCTGGCCGAGTCGGGCGTGGTCGAGCGCATCGAAGAGTCGGGCGGCCTCAAGCGGCTCGCCCCTTAGGAAGGACGTGATTGCCGCGACGAGCGTCGTCGATCCGCCCGCAGGACCTTGAGTGGATGAGGGCGTAAACGATGAACCCGGGGCGGGGGCGTGGTCGCGCCCGGCGATCGTGGCGTGGACAAGCGAGGTCCAGTCATTAGGGTCGACCGGTCGTCGCTGAGGATCGGTCCAACGTCGCAGACGGTTCGCATCTTGGAGTGCCGCCTGTTGCACCTCCGTGAACTTGGAATTCTCGGCGAGAGTCATGAGCTCAGCGAGCGCTTCGGATGGTCGACCGGCCCGGATGAGCATTCGAGCACGCGCGAGGCGCAACCGGGGATCGGCGAGAAGGCCATCGGGAATCGCATCAACCCACGGGCGATTGGGCCACGACTGTAACTCGCCGAGCAGCCTCGCGACGGCGTCTTCACTGCCAGCCATGGTGTAGGCGCGAATCGCGTCGGCCGTTGCGTTACCCTCCTCGAGCAGCTGACCGGCCCCGAGGTAGAGTTCGTTGAGTTTTTCCGGTTCGGTGGCGCTGATCAGTTCGCCTTCGAGAAACGAACGAAAGACTTCGTGGTAACGGTATACGCCGTCGTCGCTGCAGGTCGTGAAGAGTTGCATCTCGACCAATCGCTTAAGACAGCGTTCGCTGTCGGTTCGGCCGAGGAACCGGTTGCAGGCCTTGGGATCCATGTGCCCAAGAATGCTGGATTGCAGTGCAAACGTTCGGAGCGGCTCGTCGAGCCCGTCGAGAACGTTCATGCTCAGATAGGTCCGAACGGTCGCAAGGCGGCTCTGGCTGAGCAGTTTGAGTTGATGAAGGCGCGTAGACGGCGAGGATCGTTTGATTGCGTGTCGGTAAAGCTGCAGACCGGCGGCCCAACCTTCGGTGGCGGCCGCGAGCACCGCCAATTCACTCGGCGGGAGACGGACACCGTAGATGGTGGTGAACAGCTCTTCAACTTCCCACGATCGGAAGCGGAGATCCTCGGCGTCTAATTCACACAGTCGGTTCTCGAGTCGGAATGGTTGCAGATCGACGGGGGGCGCAAGGCGGCCGGCCAGTACGACATTGAACATTGGACCTACACGACCGACGATCTCCACCAGGTCGGCCGCCACCGGACTACCTTCGAGGAGGTGGCTGTCGTCGATACCCACGAGGGAGGGCCGCGAATGGTCGTGTGGGTCGCGGGCCAGCTGCGCGTCGACCTGTTCAATCAACGATCCGGCGAGGAGATGCGATCCCGCGGTGACGCTCGCGACCGGCCCGTCGTGGAGTCCGAGGATTTGACGGCAGAGCGTCGATTTGCCGAACCCAGCGGGCGCCACGATCGAGCAGATGTGGGTGTCTGTTCCCCCGACCGCGGCGAACCGCAATCGATTTCTCGACAATCCATCCGTTGGATGCTGGGTGGTCATGGGTCTACGTTTCCTTGCCTGTCCGTCAACTAGCCGAGAACAGACCGCACAAAAGGCCCGTGATATGGCTATCGCGAACCCCGTCCACGCGCCCGGGGGCGTTGTGAACACTCAGGTCTCGTTCTCCATGGTGCTTCGACATGAGGCTTTCGGTTACCCGGGCCTACTATCTCGGCAAAGAATGCAGTTCGTGCAATAGATGACGACGTTCTGCAAGTAGGGCCTGGTCGGGCACCGGACCGTTTGCAGAAAACCATCGGCACGTAACTTTGTTACCGAAGTGACCCTACAGAACGGCCTACGGTCGGACATCCGTAATGTCACCTTTTTTGACGGGGAAGCTGTACGACCTTTCTCTCGGATGGCGTGTTGCCGGGTGGCCTGGCCACTCTACAAGCGCGCGCGGAAGGGTGCTACTGGTGCCCGACGGCTGTCACGGTGGTCACGCCGATCCGAGTGGGACCGTAGCGGGCGGCCGACAACACGGCCGTTAGATCAGGCCCTGGCGAACCGCGAAGGCGACGGCGTGGCTTCGGTTCCGCAGGTGGTAGCGGACGGTGACGTCGTGGAGAACGTTCTTCACCGTACGCGGGGAGTAGCTGAGCATGACCGCGATCTCGTCGGTGTCGTAACCGTCGGCGACGAGGCGAAGTACTTCGACCTCACGGTCGTTGAGTCCATTGAACGAGAGCCCCAGCGGTCGGAGAACGTCTTTCTGGAAGTGTCCGAGTCGCGCCAGCAAACCCCCGAGGAGGTCGGGCGACAGTGTGCCGTCGCCGTTGGCCGCGGCTTTGACCGCGTCGATCAATCGGGCGGTGGTTGCTTCCGAGCGCCGGATCATTCCGCAGGCGCCGGCCTCGACGCCCGCCAAGACGCCGGCGCTGTCAAGAACACTCAGCACCACGACCACCCGTGGGACGCCGTTACGCTGAAGTCCGCGGATGATCGTGAGCGTGGCCTCATCGGCGGCATCGGCCACGACGATTGCGACAGTGGCATCGTCGGGTCGGTCGTCTTGAACCACTTCAGCGTCGGGGTGACCCCGCAGCTGACTGGC